>NZ_CANCWY010000002.1:0-178148 GCF_947381695.1 Limosilactobacillus sp. DJ3M12
GGTGAAGCTATAAATAACTATAGTAGTGCTCAGATCATAGCGACTAATGATTGGATGAATCACTATCCACGAGCTATGTTTAATGGACATTCGTCAATGGATATCTATCGTAAGGCCTTCTACCAAGAGATATCACAGCTCCATCAACCAATAATCAATTGGTCAGTATTATTTATTTGAGTCCAGTGGCTAACTTATTCTTGAAATTTAGGATTATTTTTCCTTATTTATTTCCCTTAAAATGATCATAATTAAGAGGACGAGATTTATTGATGAGGAGATTTACATTATGAATAAAGTTTCTAAGGGCCTTGTACTCACTCTTGCTAGTATTACTGTTGGAACTAGTACTGGACTTAGCACTACCCTTTTTCAATCAACCAGTGTTGCCTATGCTGCTGAGATGACAAAGGAAAAGAATGATTTAGCTAATCGTTATATTGCTGATTATTTAGGCAACTGTCAATAGTACGAGCAGAATGATAAAACATTCAAAGGCTTTTCTTCAATCAAGGATATTACCTATTCGCGGGACAATAAGATTAAAATTGACGTTAATGATGACATTTATCAATTATCTAAAGCCCGCCGTTCACTTTTGATTCAAGATTTGCAAAATGGTGTGTATGGCACATTAGCAGACAACGACCTTAAGAAGTTATCTGAAAAAGACATTCAAAAGGGCTGTCCAACTACTGTTTACTTGAATGGAAAAGTAATTGGCCACACTGCCAAGAATGATAACCACCACATTATTTGGGATAAATAACAAAATAAGAAATTTGGGACAAAGCTGGTGTTCCAAATCTCTTATTTTCATTTAAAGATCAATTTCTAGAATAATTGGTGTATGATCGCGGCGTACTCCACTATCGATCATTCCCGCTTCTGTAATCTTATCAGCAAGCCGATCACTGACTAACCAGTAATCAATCCGCCAGCCAGAGTTATTTTGTTTACTAGTAACCACCCGTTGTGCCCACCAGGAATAAACTCCCTTTTCGTCGGGGTGAAGGTGTCGGAAACTATCAGTAAAGCCAGCAGCTAATAGTTTTGAGAAATGCGTACGTTCTTCATCAGTAAATCCAGCTGAATGATGGTTGGTTGCTGGATGAGCTAAATCAATCTCTTCATGAGCCACATTAAAGTCACCACTAGCAATTACCGGTTTTTGCTGGTCAAGTTCATGCAGGTAGTCTCGGTAACAATCATCCCACGTTTTCCGCTCATCTAACCGTTTAAGCCCATTGCCGGAATTTGGTGTATACACTTCCGTAACATAGAAGTCCGGAAATTCAAGGGTAATGATTCTTCCTTCATCATCCATTGGTTCTGGCGCATTAATTTTAGGATAAGTTACTTTCGGCTCATATTGGGCTAAATAAAGGTACATGGTCCCAGCATACCCTTTCCGTGCTGGCTCAACGGAACTTCGCCATGCCACTTCATAATTGGGGAATAATTCTTGTAAAACCGTTAAATGCTTCTTAGTTGGCCCATTCTTTGACAACTTGGTCTCTTGAATGGCGATGACATCTGGCTTCATCGCTGCAATCTTTTTTAATACTTCCCGCGTTTCCCCTGCCCGTACGGAAGTTCCAGTTAGTGCTGCATTAATTGAATCAATGTTCCACGAAATAAATTTCACAGCTATTTCTCCTTTTTATTTCTTGATTTAAGGTCGCTTTCTTTGATGAATACCCCATCGGCAGTTGTCTTACCCGTTCGCTTTGCAATTTCTTGATAAGCTGCGGTAAGTGCTTGTTGATGGTCAACACCCACTAATTTACAAAAGATTAGCAATGCAATCTGTAAATCCCCGATGCTATCGATAAGCTTAGTCCGATTTTCCTTATTATACGCACTCGAAAGTTCGCCAAGCTCTTCAGCCATCTTCATAAATTCGACACGTGGATCCGCGTGGTCAATCCCACGTTCATGCGCCCACTTATCAATTTTTTGAAATAGCTCCTCGTAATTCATCAAATGTCACCTCATCAAGTGATAATTCTAGTCTTAACTATAAAATAAAAGAACTAGCTACGCAATAAGAAAATTTCACGCAAGCCTTCTTAACAGTATTTATCAATCACCGCTGTTATAATTATTGCTAAGGGAAGGAAGTGAAAGAAATGGACTTAACCAATTATCGAATCGATCCTGCTAAGTTTGCTTTAGCTTGCGTGCAAAGTTCACCTGATCTTACCACTGAAGACAAATTAAGGGTTTACAAGGAAGTATATGAAGAAGCGCTTACTTTCTATCACCAAATTCAAACAGCCGTTATTAATAAAGGTCGTTCAAAGGAAGATCGCAGCCTTAAGGAAATGGGAGACTTTTTCGATTTAAAGAACTAAACCAATCACCGAAATCACTACCTATCAAAATCTCCCGTACTACATTGATGAAAAATGTTTTTTAAAATTAATTTACTTTGACTAGGGACTGTGACATAAGTTAAGTTACTTTCATAAAAAGCAAATACGCAGTACAACAATGGCCTCTAACGTCCGGCAAAACCGAACGTTAAAGGCCTATTGTTGCTTACGGGGGCTCGAAAACGAAGTCACAAGTGACTTTTATCTCGCTCCCCTTTAATTTAAAACAAAAAAGAACCCTTGATACACAAGGGTTCTGCACTACTAGTTGTCGCGACGACGTTCAGCGATACGAGTAGCCTTACCAGTACGTTCACGTAAGTAGTAAAGCTTAGCACGACGTACACGACCGTAACGAAGAACATCAATCTTGTCAACACGTGGTGAGTGAACTGGGAAAGTACGTTCAACACCTACACCGTTACTGATCTTACGTACAGTGTAAGTAGCACTGATACCAGCACCGTGGCGCTTGATAACAACACCTTCGAACATCTGGATACGTTCACGTGAACCTTCAACAATCCGAGCGTGAACACGAATAGTATCACCGGCACGGAATTCTGGAATATCATCCCGTAATTGACTAGCAGTAATCTTTTCGATTAACTTGTTTTGACGCATAATATATTTCTTTCCTTTCGCCGACATTCATGTCCTGTATGACGGGCAGCGGAATACCGTTATTCACAGCTAAACAGCCAATAACTACTATACATTGTTTTCAGCTGTCTTTCAAGGGTAAATTAGTGGTTTTCTTTATTAATGATTGAATGACGAATTCCATAGATAAAGTAAATTAACAAACCGATCACGAACCAACCAACCATTAAAATTTTTGCATCAGTATTTAGGCCCCAGAAGATCACGGCCGAAAAGATCGCCGAAATTGCTGGAAGTACTGGATATAACGGTATCTTGAACTGAGCTTCAGGCAAATCTACCCCTTCCCGCGGACGCAAGGCATAAATTCCCAGAGAAACAAAGATAAATGCGACCAGGGTTCCCGCAGAAACAAGGGTTGCTAAGAACGTAAATGGGAAAACAGAACCCAAGATCATAGCCAAGAAAGTAATCATCCATAATGCGTGATTAGGGACGTGCTTATCATCGATTTGGCCGAGTGATTTTGGTAGTAACCCATCTCGTCCAAAAGCATAAATTAGTCGAGAGGAAGCTAAAAGGATTGCGATTAACGCAGAGAAAATACCAACAATCGCTACAACGGAAAGCAAGTTCGCCGTAATATAGTGTCCAGACTGTCTTAAAGCCCAGGCTGCTGGTTCTGCATTATTTGCATAACGGCTATATTTAAACATCCCCACTAATACGAGCGAAACCGCAATAAAAAAGCCTGTTCCTAGTAATAGTGTCCCGATCAATCCTCGTGGCATTGTCTTTTGCGGGTTAATCGTTTCAGCTGTATTAGCCGCAATCGCATCAAAGCCGACATAGGCAATAAAGATTTGTGCAGTCCCAGCTAATATTCCCTGCCAGCCCCCAAAAGTGGTACCTGGTTGATGAGCAGGGAGAAATGGGACATAGTTTTGCGGATGGATTGCAGTTACGCCCACAACAATAAACATTAAAATTACTAATAACTTTACACTAACAATAATATTTTCAATCCGGCTAACCTGATGGACGCCGCGGGAAATTAAAACTCCAACAATTAGAATTGCAAAGGCTGCCAGAATATCAATATAAGACCCTGTATGTGGATCAAACCCACCAGTTAAGGCATGCGGTAATTTAATCCCAAAACTCCCAAGAAATCCTTGCATATAGGCTGACCACCCAGACGCAACAAAAGCGACTGAAATAAAATACTCAGCTAAAAGGGCCCAGCCAGCAATCCAACCAAAGAATTCACCAAACAAAACATTGATCCAGGAAAAAGCGGAACCAGCAAAAGGCAGGACTGAGGATGTTTCTGCATAGGCTAATGCCGATAATCCTGCGCCAATTGCGGCTACAATGAAGGCTAATGGAACGGCAGGACCAGTATGCTCAGCTGCCACAATCCCTGGCAAAGTAAAGATAGCCGTTCCCACTACCATCCCAGTTCCTAATCCAATTAAGTCTCTTGTTCGCAAACTAGGGGTTAATTGTGCATCCTTTTCTTCATAAACGCGGGGGTTCTGCTTAAGAAATAATCGTTTAATTAATTTTTTCATTCGCGTCACCTTAGTCTGGAACAGTTGGATCTTCATCCAGCTTAATATCTTCTAAGATTAATTGCTGTTCCCGACTTAGCTTAGCAGTTTTTAAAAGATCTGGTCGGCGGTGAAGAGTCCGTCGTAGTGATTCACGCATCCGCCATTCTTTAATTTTCTGATGATTACCACTCGTAAGAACTTCCGGTACTTTCATCCCCCGAAAATCTGCTGGACGTGTATATTGAGGATATTCTAGTAAACCGTTACTAAATGAATCTCCCATTGGTGAAGACATGTTGCCAAGGACACCAGGAACAAAGCGGACAGTCGCATCAATCATCACCATCGCTGCTAATTCCCCGCCTGTTAACACATAGTCGCCAAGAGACGCTTCATCGGTAACTAAATTACGGATTCGTTCATCATATCCCTCATAATGACCGCAGATAAATGTTAAGTGGTCTTCCTGGGCTAACTCTTTGGCATAGGATTGATCAAACTTTCGACCAGCGGGATCCATTAAAATAACCCGTCCCTTTGAATACTGATCTTTAGTTTGTTCATGAATTGCATCCATAGCGTCAAAAATTGGTTGCGCTTGAAGGAGCATCCCCGCTCCCCCACCAAATGGCGCATCGTCAACATGGTTATGCTTATCGGTAGTATATTGACGAAAATCGGTCACATTAATATCGATAAATCCATTATCTTGCGCCTTACCGATAATGGATTCCCCCATTGTTGCTTGAAACATATTGGGGAATAAGCTTAAAATATCAATCCTCATTATTCAAGTCCTTCCATTAATTCGACTGTTACAAGATTTTTATCAAGGTCAACGTTTTTAACAACATCATCAATCACTGGTAATAATAAATCTCTTTTTTCTGGACGTTCAACAACCCACACATCATTCGCACCAGGAGATAAAATTTCCTTAATTTTCCCCAGATGACGACCATCTGTTGTTTCAACGTCTAATCCAATAATCTGGTGGTAGTAATATTGACCATCGTCTAATGGCTGTTGATCATCAGCACTGACCATTAATTCATGATCACGGAATTGTTCAACACCATTAATATTATCGTAGCCGACAAACTTAACAAGAACAAATCCCTTATGTTGCCGCGTACTTTCAATCGTCAATGGTAAAGGCTCGCCTGATTGTTGTAGGTACAAGGTATTTCCCTTGGCAAATCGTTCATCAATAAAATCAGTAGTTGCTAATACGCGCACTTCTCCGCGAACACCATGAGTATTTACAATTTTACCAACATTATAATATTCCATAAATTCCTCCTGAAAAGACAAAAACTCCCACAGATTAGTGTGGGAGTTTTAAATTTAGTGACGATGGTCATTAATTAATAACCGGACTCGCTTAGAGTTAGCCCGTCGAGATTGAGTACCCTCGACTATTGTTCGCAATGCTGCGGCAACGTGTCCCTGTCGACCAATTAGACGGCCAACATCATTGGGAGCAACATCAATTATATAACGATGGTAACGTCTATCATCTTTTTGGGTAATTGACAATGCCTGTGGCTGCTTCAATAGCGGAATAACTAAACTACGAATTAACGACTCAATATCTGTCTCAGCCATGACTGATTATCACTACTTCTTAGCGTACTTTGCTTCATGGTACTTCTTCATAACGCCAGCTGCTTGAAGCATGTTACGAACAGTATCTGAAGGTTGAGCACCCTTTTGTAACCATTCCATAACAGCGTCTTCATCAAACTTGACTTCCTTAGGAGTAGTCAATGGGTTGTAAGTACCTACTGAAGTAATAAAACGACCATCACGTGGGGCACGTGAGTCAGCTACAACGATCCGGTAGAATGGACGCTTCTTTGAACCCATGCGCTTTAAACGAATTTTAACAGACATTCTTTGCACCTCCCTGATTTCTTTTAACAGATAATAATATACCAGTGTTCAAATAGAATGTAAAGTATTTTTTCTTGACAGGCTTAAATTTTTTAAATTATTTTTTCTTTCGTAATTTACGAAGCTTTTTAATGCGTTTTTGCTTGTCTTTTTTCATTTTTCGCGCCATGCGGTTCATTGCCATTTGTCCCATCTTGCCACCTGGCATTTGTCCACCAAACATATTTTGCATTCCATTGAAATTACCGTTTGTAACCTGCTTCATCATCTTACGCATTTGATTAAATTGCTTAATCATCCGGTTAACTTCAACAATTGGCCGTCCCGCACCAGCTGCTAAACGACGACGACGACTAGGATTCATTAGATCAGGGTTTTCACGTTCTTCTGGCGTCATTGAAAGAACAATGGCCCGGATATGAGCAAATTGCTTGGGATCCAAATTAAGATTCTTCAAGGCAGGATTATTAGCCATCCCTGGCATCATCTTAATAATGTTTTCCAATGGTCCCATCTTGGTAACTTGATCCATTTGTGCCAAGAAATCATTGTAGTCAAATGTGTTTTCACGCATTTTATCCATTGTTTCTTGAGCTTGCTCTTCATCAAAATTCTTCTGGGCTTTTTCAATTAGGGTCATCATGTCCCCCATACCCAGAATCCGTGAAGCCATCCGGTCAGGGTGAAAGACATCAAGATCCTCCATCTTTTCCCCTTCACCGACAAACTTAATCGGCTTACCTGTGACTGCCCGGATTGACATGGCGGCCCCACCACGGGTATCACCATCTAACTTGGTTAAAACAACCCCAGTAATGTCAAGCTTATCATCGAAGCCTTGAGCTGTATTTACTGCGTTTTGACCAGTCATCGAATCAATAACAAGCAAAATTTCATTTGGATTTACTAGTTCTTTAATGTTTGCAAGCTCATCCATTAATTGTTTATCAATCTGAAGCCGACCAGCAGTATCAATAATGACATAATCATTATGATTTTTCTTGGCTACTTCCATCCCTTCGCGAACAATTTCCACCGGGTCAACATCTGTCCCCTTTTCAAAAACAGGAACATCGATCTGGTCAGCAACTTGTTGTAACTGAGTAATAGCGGCGGGACGGTAAACGTCGGCAGCAATAAACATTGGCCGCGCATGATTTTCATTCTTTAATCGTAATGCCAATTTACCGGCAGTGGTCGTCTTACCTGCCCCTTGAAGACCAACCATCATAATAACAGTTGGAATGTGCGGTGCTTTGTTAAGAGGAACCGCTTCTTCCCCCATCAGTTTTGTCAATTCATCATTAACAATTTTAACGATTTGTTGGGCTGGATTTAACCCTTTCAGTACTTCCGCTCCGGCTGCTTTTTCCCGAACGGTCTTTACAAAGTCTTTTACAACTTTAAAGTTAACATCGGCCTCTAAAAGGGCGAGCCGAATCTCACGCATCGTTTCCCGAAGATCAGCTTCCGTAACTTTGGGCTTGCGTCGTAATTTTTCCATCGCCTTTTGCAGACGATCTGTTAAACCTTCAAATGCCATTTTATTCTTCCTCCAAGCTTTCCAGATGATTTACTAAGTGATTGAGCGTTGCATCGTCTGGATAGTTTTCTCGGACGTATCGTTGAATTCGATCCGCCTGTTGATTACGAACTTGAAATTCAGCATACAAATGCAATTTGGCCTCGTAATCTTCTAATATGCTTTCTGTGCGCTTTATATTATCATATACGGCTTGACGACTAACATGGAAATTCTCGGCAATTTCGCCCAATGAGTAGTCATCCCCGTAATAAAGCTCTAAATAATCATTTTGTTTTTTGGTTAATAAGGGTTGGTAAAACTCAAATAATGAATTTATCCGATAATTCTTTTCAATTTCCATATCGTCATACCTGCCTAGTCAACTTCGACTAATCCCTTGAACAGGCCATAAACAAAGTCGCCAGCATCAAACTTCTGGAGGTCATCTACCTTTTCACCGAGCCCCACATACTTAACCGGTAAGTGGAGTTCATTACGGATAGCAAGGACAATTCCCCCACGAGCAGTTCCGTCTAGTTTTGTTAAAACAATCCCTGTTACATCGGTACTTTCCTTAAATAGTTTAGCCTGATTAAGAGCGTTTTGACCAGTTGTTGCATCCAAGACTAACAATACTTCATGAGGAGCATCTGGAATTTCACGAGTAAGAATGCGTTTCATCTTAGCTAACTCATTCATCAAGTTAACCTTGTTTTGGAGCCGACCAGCAGTATCAACGAACAAGATATCATAGTTTTCATCTTTTGCCCGTTTTACTGCATCAAAGACGACAGCCGCTGGATCACCGTTTTCTGGTCCGGTAACGATGTCAACACCATCACGTTTTGCCCATACATCTAATTGCTCAGTGGCCCCCGCCCGGAACGTATCAGCAGCCGCTAGAAGAACTTTCTTACCTTGCTTCTTAAAGAGGGCGGCCATCTTACCAATTGTTGTTGTCTTTCCGGCTCCATTAACACCGACAAACATAATAACAGTTGGTCCTTCTTTTGCCATGGTTAAGTCAGGATTTTCGTCTTGACCAGCTTCATCGTAAAGTTCGACCATTTTTTCAATAATGACGTTGGAAACATCCTGCTTGCTCTTAGCGTTTTGCAGTTTTACTTCTTCTCGCAATTCATCACTGAGCTTCATTGCCATATCATAGCCGACATCAGATTCAATTAACATATCTTCAAGATCATCAAAGAAGTCTTCATCAACATGCCGGAAATTAGCCAAGAACTTATTTAACCGTGCCCCGAAGCCTGTCCGGGACTTCTCAAGCCCGCGATCGTATTTCTTAACTGTTTCAGATTCTTGATCCTCTTCTGGTTCAGGAGAAGGTTGTTGTTCCTCATCACCATCATTTTCTTCAGAATTATCAGTCTCATTTGATTCTTCAGTAGCTGAGGAATCTTCTGCCACTTCTTCTTTAGTTGGCATTACTGGTTCTTCAACTGTTTTTTCTTCTTCTGCAACGGGTTCGGTTGGTTCAACGGCTGTTTCAGTTTCAGCAGAATTAGAAGATGGTTCTTCTGCAGAAATAGTTTCTTCCGGAGTACTAGACGACGGTACTTCTTCTTCAGAAACACTTGAGGCTGCTACCTCTTCTGAGTGACTTTTCTCGCTAGTATCCTCTTCTTTTTCTTCTTTAACCCTGTTATGAAGTATTTCGTGAGTTCCATCCGGGTTAATCTTTTCCTCATAGCTATCGGCAGGAGGAATATTTACCGGTTCCGGATGAATTGGTGCAGAAGCTGGTGTCGCACTCGTCGTATCTGCTGCTTCATCTTCATGCGCGGTTTCAGATTGAACAACTGCGCTTGAACTATCAGGCGTTTTTTCCTCTTCTTTTTTCTTATGCCGGCGAAAAATATCAAATAATCCCATACTCGAAGCCTCCTAAATTAGTTAATTGTCACTCTCTTGTAAAGTATCAACAACGTCCACTGATACCATCTTTGAAACTCCTGATTCTTGCATTGTAACCCCGTACAGTACATCAGCGTCCATCATTGTTCCCTTGCGGTGGGTAATGACGATAAATTGTGGACCTTCAGTACCAAATTTGCTGAGGTAGTGTGCAAAACGTTGTACATTGACCTCATCCAAGGCTGCCTCTGGTTCATCAAGAATTGCAAATGGAACTGGGCGGACTTTTAAAATAGCGAATAGTAAGGTAATCGCCGTTAATGCTCGCTCCCCACCGGATAACAATGAAAGATGTTGATTTTTCTTTCCCGGTGGCTGGGCCATAATATCGACTCCGGTTGTTAATAAGTCATGGGGATCGGTTAAGACGAGTTTAGCATGACCACCAGAGAAAATTTGTTGGAACGTCTCATCAAACTTTTGTGAAACCTGATTAAAGGTTGTAATAAACCGTTTCTTGACTTGGGCATCCATCTCACCCATCGTCTGATTAAGCTGAGCTCGAGAGGCGAACAAGTCGTCTTGTTGTCCCTTCAAGAAATCGTACCGTTCACGAACACGCTCATATTCTTCAATCGCTCCAACATTAACTTGACCAAGATCATCTAATCCCCGCTTTAATAGCTTCAATCGGGTCGCTAAGGTCTCTTCGTCCAAGTCACTCATCTGTTGGCGAGCTTCATCAATGGTCATGGAATATTGCTCAGATAATCGATTAAGAGCTTGCTCAACCATTGATTCATACTTCACGCGCTCTTCATTTAAGTTATTACGATCATCAAGGGCTGCCCGCTGAAGTTCTTGCAGACGATTATAATGTGCTTCGGCTTGTGACAGCTTTTGCTCAAGTTCTTCAAGAGCAACTGAATTATCTTCCAGTTGCACCTTAGCTTTTGCCTGCTCTTCTTTAGCATCTTTTAAGGCTGTCTGTGTCGATTTTTCACTTGTTGATTGACTAGCTGATTGAGTCGTTAACTCAGCGATTGCAACCGTGACCTTTTCTAAACTCTCCTCAACTTCTCGCCGTTGCCGGTTATACTCTTGACTTTGGCGTTGATATTGTTGAAGTCGTTCTTCGGCCACTGCAATTTTTTGTTGCATTTGTGATAATTGTCGTGCCTGAGTCGACTCATCATTCTGTAATTCATCGATCTGGGTAAGAATTTGCTTAATCTTTGCCACAACTTGCGTCAATTTCTGGTTTACTTTATCAGCTTGTTTATTATTTTGTTGAACTTGTGATTCGTAATCCTGATGTTGAGTGTCTTGCTGTTTATTTTGGGTTTCTAAAATCTGTACCCGATTAGTAAGCGTCTCATGCTTACTTGAAATCAACTGGCAATTACTTTCTTGCTCATGAAACTTATCTTGTAAAGTCTGAACTTGTTGCTGATAATCAGCTACTACTTGTTCGTTCGCTTTTTGCGCTTGTTGTAGTTTAGCAATTTCTTGCTCTAAGTTTGCTGCAAGCTGTTCCTGTTTTTTTAGCTCTTCTTCCAGTTGCTTAGCCATTTGCTTTTGACTTAAAAGTCCTGTTCGTTGACTACGGGTGGCTCCCCCAGTCATCGCTCCACTAGCATTGATCAACTGACCGTCAAGAGTTACCACCCGTACCATATGACGACCTGCACGAGCAATCTCAGTGGCATGATCAAGGTTGTCAGCAATAACCGTTGTTCCTAGTAAGTGATCAGCAATAATCTGAAACTTTTGATCAAACTTAATAAGTTCTGTTGCTCGACCCAAAAAGCCAGGGAGACCAGTTAGTTGTGGCCAAATGTTTAATGGTCGCCGGTGGCTAAGCGTATCAAGCGGCAAAATAGTTACCCGGCCAGCGCGAGTCTTAATCAAGAAGTTAATAATTGCTTTGGCAGTAGCTTGCCGGTCAACAACCAATTGCTGAAGCTGGCTTCCTAATACTGTTTCAACCGCTTGCGTGTACTTGGCAGGAACATCAAATAATTCACTGACTGCTCCCGCCAATCCAGGAAATTGCTGCCGTTGCCGAAGGACTTCTTGAACTCCCCGGTAATAGCCGCTATATTCATCGGCCATTGACTGATAAGCGTTAATTCGCGACTTAAGCGACCGCACATCTCCTAATGCTACATACCAATCACGTTGTTTTGTTTGGTACCCGTAATTAAGTTTTTCACGGTGATCTTGAGCTGCTTTTAGTTTTTCACTGACAGTCTGTAGGCTTCCCTTAGTAATGGCTGCTTCTTGTTGGTAGCGGTCATATTCTTGATTAATTTCTGCAAGCTGGTTCTTAGTAGCGTCAAGTTCCTCGACATTCTGACGTTGAAGACTCATCGCCTGTTCATGATTACGTGACAAGAAAGATTGCTGATTATGAATCGTTGTTCTTTCCTGCATCAAGCTAACTTGTTGGTTACGTAAATCCTCCACTTGCTGTTTTAGGGTCGCGATCCGCTCACTGCTACTCATCTTTCTGGCTGTTTCAAACTCAGCTTGCTGACCATTAATCAACGCTTTTTGTTCAGCCAATTGCTCGTCATTTGCCTGTTGGTTTGCCTTAACCTCTTTTAAACGTGCATTGAGTTCAGCCTGTTGGGTAGTTAACCGCCGTTGCTCATTTTCACGTTGTTCACGACGAACACTAGAAACAGATTGCTGATTCTCATACTTAGCAATTGCCTCCGTCTGATTTAAGATAATCGCTTGGAGACGATCTTTAGTTGCGTTTAGTTGTTGGCGCTTTCGCTTCAAATTATCAAGCTGTTGCTGATCACGGCCTGCTTGTCCTTGATAGTCCTTTACCATCGCTTCTGCTTGATCGAGCTTGGCACCTAATTTGGTTAACTTTTCATAGTACTCATCATAATGACGAACTGTTTGTGTCCGATCAAGCACATCAAATTGTTTCTTTTGTTCCAAGTAATCTTGGGCAATTGCACTTTGCTCTTCTAAAGGTTTGATCTGCTTTTCTAACTCACTAATAATGTCATTTACCCGGTTAAGGTTTTCCATCGTCGTAGTAAGTCGCTTTTCAGCTGTTTCTTTGTTCTTCTTATACTTAGCAACGCCAGCAACGGTTTCAATGATTCCCCGCCGATCAATTGGTTTGCCGTTAAAAATTTCTTCAATCCGTCCCTGGGAAATAATGGAAAAGGATTCTCGACCTAAACCAGAATCAATGAACAAGTCTGTAATGTCCTTTAAACGGACGTTTTGGTCATTGATTAAGTACTCACTATCACCATTGCGGTATATTTTACGAGTAATGGTAAGCTCAGTAAATTCACTAGCTAAGTAATGATCGCTATTATCTAGCGTAATCGAAACTAGGGCCCGGTTTAAAGGTTTTCGATCTGATGACCCATTAAAGATAACATCAGCCATCCGATCTCCCCGTAAATGATGAGCCGACTGTTCGCCCATTACCCATTGAATAGCTTCGATAATATTACTCTTTCCACTACCATTCGGACCAACAATCCCTGTCATTCCGGGCTCAAATTTAATTGTTGTTTTTTGGGCAAAGGATTTAAAGCCGTCCAAAGTTAAAGACAATAATTGCATCAGTTATTCCTACTTACTATTTATTTTTATTTCTCATATTATCAAGTGCCTGTTGTGCTGCTTGCATTTCAGCATGCTTCTTTGATGAGCCCTTTCCTTCACCGATAACGTCACCGTTAGCAGTAACATTTACTTTAAATTCAGGATCATTTTCTGTTCCGCTTTCCTCCACCAAATGATATTCAATGGCAATGTCACCGTCACGTTGGAGAATTTCCTGAAGACTAGTCTTGGCATCAACAGCATGATCAAACCAGCCCATATCAAGTTTAGGAAAGATAACCCGTTGGACAAATTTTTCGACTGCTGGTCGGCCTTGATCTAAATAGAGGGCACCAATAAATGATTCAAAAATATCACATAGCAAGCCTGGCCGTTCTCTTGCGCCGGCCATTTCCTCACCATGACCCAAGCGAATATATTGATCAAAATGACATTCCTTGGCAAATTTAGAAAAACTATCTTCACATACCATTGCCGCTCTTAAGCGAGTAAGTTTTCCCTGCGGCAATTCAGGGAAACGTTTATAAATATATTCTGAAACGATCAGTTCCAACACAGCATCGCCAAGAAATTCAATCCGTTCGTAATATTTTAATCCTTGGTTAGGATGTTCATTTACGTACGAAGCTTGAGTGAAAGCTTCTGCTAATAAAGCAGGATTATCAAAATGAATATTAAATTCCTTGGCCAGGTAGTCTTGTAATTCTTCGATCATAAAAAATTCCTTTCGTTTTTGACTTAAAATTATTAAAAATGTCTAAGGCCTATTATACTAAACAACCCGCTATTCCGCAGGTAATTTTAATAATATTCGAAAAAATTAAAGGCTGTGAAAAAACTTTCGCCTTTTCTCAGCCCCTTACTTTTCTACCTTAATAAAATAATTAAACGGTTTGATTAGTTGGCAGTATGTTCTGCAATGTAATCAACAACTTCACCGATTGTACTTAACTTTTCAGCATCTTCATCATTAATTTCTTCGCCAAACGTATCCTCTAATTCGAGAACAAATTCAACAAAGTCAATTGAATCAGCATCCAAATCTGTCTTTAAGTTCAAATCATCAGTAATCTTAGCCCGATCAACATCAAAATGGTCAGCAACAATCTCTGAAACCTTATTAAAGATTTCTGTTTTCTTATTATCAGCCATTATTATTAACCTCTCTTTACTAGTTCGCTACTTATTCTATTCGTTTTTCTTAGAATTGTCTAGATTTTCGGTGTTATCAAAAAATTCAACTGTTTTTTCAATCACACCCGTTTTGATCATCGTTCTGATTTGACTAATTGTATTTTTCACTGCTAAAGCATTAGCAGATCCATGAGTCTTAACAACGGGGGCCTTAAGTCCTAATAAGACTGCCCCACCATAAGTTGAAGCACTCATTTTTTGCCCGATTTGATGGAAAACGGGCTTTAGCATAAGATAACCTAACTTAGCACGGAGACCACCATGTAAGATTCCATCTTTAATTAACGTCATCATCATCTTAGCGGTTCCTTCAGTCGCTTTCAAGGCCGCATTTGCCGTCCACCCATCACTTACGACAACATCTGCCTTGCCAAACAGGAGGTCGCCAGACTCAATATTGCCGACAAAATTCAAATCGTCTTTGCTATTGAGGATTTGCCATACTTCTTTATGTAATTTGTCACCCTTATCTTCTTCTGCCCCATTGTTTAATAGCGCAATCCGAGGGTTCGCAACTCCCAATACATTTTCGGTATAGAATTTACCAAGGTAAGCATATTGTTCCAAATTTTTCTCTTTACTTTCAGCATTTGCACCAGTATCGAGGTAGACAAAATTATGTCGACTAGCACCCGGCTTGGCAATTGGCAAAATACTAGTGAGTCCCGGACGGTCAATTCCTTTAATACGGCCAACAATGAAAAGGCCGGCCGCCAAAATTGCCCCAGTGTTTCCCGCAGAAAAGAAGGCATCAGCTTTTCCTTCTTTAACTGCTGTTGCCGCGCGAACAATTGACGAATCTTTTTTTCGTCGAATCGCCCGGACTGGTTCTTCACCCATTGAAATCTCTTCACTGGTAGCAACAATATTAAGCCGCTCATTATTTTTTATTAAGGGTTTAACTTTGTCTGGATTTCCATAAAGGTCAAATTCTAGGTCGGGGTAAAGGTCTCGGGCCTCTTCTACCCCTTCAATGATTATTTGGGGAGCATTATCTCCACCCATTGCATCAACAGCAATTTTCATAAAATTTCCTCCTCATATTAGTCAAAGTGCGTTTCCAGTTCATGACGCTTTAAATATAAAACAAGTGGCTGATTTTCATCGACCTGATCCCAATTGGGCATCCCTAATAGGTTCCCAGCATCAGCACGGGCAATTTGCAGCATTTTCAAATCAGCAACCGGATCACCCACTTTAAATTCTGGCATCCCCGATTGCTTTTTTCCTAAAACATCTCCAGATCCCCGTAGTTTCAAGTCTTGTTCAGCTATCTTAAATCCATCATCGGTAGCAACCATCGTTTTCATCCGGGCTTTTCCTTCATCAGTTTTCGGATCGGCAATTAAGAGACAATAGCTTTGCCGGCTGCCTCGACCAACCCGACCACGTAATTGGTGAAGCTGTGCAAGCCCAAAACGATCAGCATCATATATAACTATTACCGTTGCATTAGGATTATCAACACCAACTTCAATAACCGTGGTTGCAACTAAAACTTGAAGCTCACCAGATTTAAACTGGCGCATCGCTTCATCTTTTTCTTCCGTCCCCATTCGTCCATGGAGTAAGCCCACTTTATAAGCTGGCTCAAGATCGGCCGATAGCTGATTATAAAGATCAGTCGCGTTTTGTACATCTAGAGCCGCTGATTCCTCAATCAAAGGACTCACAACATACGCCTGTGCTCCTTGCTTTAATTGTTCACGTAAGAAATGGATTGCTGCGGCATGTTGGTTAGACTGTAGCCACTTTGTTTGAATTGGTTTTCGCCCAGCCGGTAATTGGTCAATTATCGAAACATCCATTTCACCATAATTAGTAATCGCTAGTGTCCGTGGGATAGGGGTCGCTGTCATGGCTAATACATCAGGATGTTCGCCTTTTTCACGAAGTTGCTGACGCTGGTTGACCCCAAAACGGTGCTGTTCATCAGTAATTACCAGACCAAGATTAGCATACTCAACTCCATCTTGAATTAGCGCATGGGTTCCGACAATGAGGTTGACATCCCCCCGCTTCATCGCCGTCAATAGTTCCCGATGTTGCTTAGCAGTCAATGAACCAGTCAGAAGAGCAACCTGGACATGGGTTCCTTCAAAAATTTTCGCTAATTTCTCAGCATGTTGTCCTGCCAGAATTTCTGTCGGCGCCATTAAAGCTGCTTGATAACCGGCAGTAATAGCTGCATAAATGGCAATAGCAGCAACAATTGTTTTTCCAGAACCAACATCTCCCTGTAACAATCGATTCATCTGGTATGGTTGACGCATATCACGGCAAATTTCATTAACAACCCGTTTTTGGGCATCAGTTAATTCAAATGGGAGTCCGCCAATAAATTCTTTTAACTCGTCATTATGGTATAAAATCCGCTCGCCATCTTCTTGACGGTGGGCACGGCGAATTGCTTGCAGTCGTAACTGAAACAGGAAAAACTCTTCGTAAGCTGCTGTTCGGCGGGCGGCTTTTGCAGTTGCCTGAGTTTGTGGAAAGTGAATTTCCCTAATCATTTGTCGCCGATCCATTAACCGGTATCGTTGACGAATCGTTTCTGGCAAATACGTTGGAATGATATTGGCATATTCCTCGTAAGCTTGACGAATAAAACTTTGGAGGACATTTTGCCGGATATGCTTATTCACCGCATAGACCGCACCAAACTCATTTCGATCATCAGCTTTTTCCTTAAGAAGCTTGTTTCCTGTTACTTGACGGCGAGATGCATCCCATTTCCCCATTACAGTTACTTGCTGATTTAGTTCGATTTGCTTTTTAATATAGGGCTGATTAAAAAAAGTTGCGATCACCACTTCATTACCTACCTGCATTCGAAAGGTAAGCCGGTTGCGCCGATAACCATAGCGGACCAAGAGCGGTTCTGACACCACTACTCCTTGAAGAGTAATTTTCTGCTTATCCTTGGCGCTTTCAATGTCTGTAGGCGTAAAATCGTTATAGCGAGTGGGATAATACGTCAACAAATCTTCAATAGTATCTACTCCCAGAGTAGCTAGATCTGCTACCCGCTTAGGACCAACTCCTTTTAAATTGGCGACGGAATCCGTTAAACTCCGCAAATCTTTCACCTCTTTTTTAACACAACCAGTAACCAAAATAGGAGTGGGAATAAAAGTAGTCCTTTATTAACCCACCCCTATAGGAATTAATTTAATGTGCCGCTATTCAACCGAAATCAGGTATGGATAAACTGGCTGACCACCATCGTAAATCTGAATATCTAATTCATCATCTACTTCTTCAACTGCTGCTTTAATCTCTTCAGCAGTTTTTTGATCACCACCAGCTCCATATAAGATCGTTACAATTTCACTATCCTCGTCAAGCATGGCTTTAACCATCTTAATAGCGGCTTCTTTCAGCTCCAAATCAGTAGTGACGATTTTACCATCAACAATTCCCATGTAGTCGTCTTTCTTAATTTCACGACCATCAATTGTTGTATCACGAACAGCATTAGTAACCGCTCCACTGGCAACCGTATTTGTATTAGCTTCCATATTTGCTTGATTTTCGTCCAAAGATGCTTCTGGGTTGTACTCAAGCAACGCACTCATCGCTTGGGCAATCGTCTTACTGTGGACAATTTTTGTTGGAATATCAGCGACTTCAGCAGCTTGATCAGCAGTCATAAAGATGTTGCCGTTATTTGGCAGAACAATAGCTTGCTTGGCACCACTATTATTAATAGCATCAAGAATATCTTGAGTGCTTGGATTCATTGTTTGACCACCTGTAATGATATGGGTAACACCCAAGCTCTTTAATAATTTCGCTATTCCTTCTCCTGATGCGACGGCAATAACAGCTGTCTGGAGGTCCTTTTTAGCTTCTGCAGCTGCTTTTGCCTTCTCAATTGGTGACTCACTGTCAGCGTCTTCTTCATCTTTTTCCATGATCTCTTCTTGTTGCCAAACCATGTTATGAATTTCAATTGTCTGTAAATCACCGAATTGTTGACCCCAAGATAAAATTTTACCAGGATGCTCGGTATGAACATGGACCCGCACAACTTGATCATCGTTTAGAACAAGTAAACTGTCGCCTAAGTCAGCTAAGTAGTTATAGAAAGTATCATAGTCAAACTTTTGAGTCACTTGTTTACCCTTACCAAGTCGTACCAACATTTGAGTACAGTAAGTATACTTGATATCTTCAGGATTAAGCTTTCCTTGAACGCTTTGGTGATCCATGGCGTGAACCATCTCATCAACTTCAGCATTGTCAGGTTTATAGTCATCACTTTTATCTACGCGGCCACTCAAGGCTTCATCAAAGGCTTGAAGTACAAAGACGAGTCCTTGCCCACCAGAATCTACCACGCCAACTTCTTTCAGGACTGGCAATAAATCCGGCGTCTTTTTAAGCGCTTCTTCACCTGCTTCATAAATAGTATGCATAATCTCAACAAGATCATCAGTCTCTTTAATCTTATTGAGGCCTGCTTGAGCTGATTCACGAACAACAGTTAAAATGGTACCTTCTGTTGGCTTCATCACAGCCTTGTAAGCTGTCTTTGCACCATTAGCATAAGCATTAACAAAGTCAGCAGTAGATAAAACATCCATGCCTTCTGTTGCCTTTGCAAAGCCACGGAAAATCTGCGATAAAATAACCCCAGAATTTCCGCGTGCTCCCATCAAAAGGCCCTTTGCTAACGCTGCACTCAGGTCGCCAACCCTCTTACTGGTTTCGTTGCGTTCGTACTTGGCACCGCTTGCCATTGAAGAAGTCATGTTTGTCCCGGTGTCTCCATCTGGAACTGGAAAAACATTTAATGAATTAATAAATTCAGCGTTCTTACCAAGTTTATCGGCGGCCGCCTGGACCATTTTACCGAATTCAAGGTTTGTAATTTTTGTTACAGCCAATTCGAAATTCCTCCCCAATGCTCGCTTAATCTTCTAGTGTCCGCACACCTTGGACACATACATTAACTGAATTTGCCGTAATACCGAGCATTGTTTCAAGATTATACTTTACCTTTGCTTGGACACTTTTTGATACTTCTGAGATCTTTGTGCCATAGCCTACAATAATATTTACGTCAACAGCTACACCATTATCTTGCTGCCGAACAACAACGCCGCGCGCAAAATTTTCACGACGAAGAATTTGGTTAACCCCATCACGGAGGGGGTTTCGGCTTGCCATTCCAACAACACCGTAGTTATCAGTAGCAGCCCCACCAACAACTGATGAAATCACATCATTATCAATGTCAATTGTACCTGACTTAGTTTTGATTTTTACTGCCATCGTCATGGCCTCCTTATAAAATTACCAATTGATTTTAGAATCCTATGATACTAAAATTCACAATTAAATCAATACCATCATACCATAGCATATTTCACTAAAAAAGTAACTGATGGATATTTTTGCAGTCGATCAATGGGGTTAATCAATTATTGTAAAAAATAAGCCGCCCAAACTGGACGGCTTCATTTTAATTAAACCCGAGTCACTTTACCTGACTTCAGTGTACGTGCTGAAACGTATACCTTCTTAGGCTTACCATTAACTAAAATGGTTACCTTTTGCAAGTTAGGCTTCCAGCTACGCCGACTTGAGTTAAGGGCGTGAGAACGCTTATTACCAAATTGCGTCCGTTTACCGTTGATAAAATCTTTAGCCATTGGTGATACCCTCCTCTTTGCTTCATAATTTTTTCGTTTACGCAAAACTGCGATGTAACTCACCTAATTAATCTACCATAGGCATCGTAACAATGCAATAGTTTTCTTTCAAGTAATTTTCCTTGACAGGGTATTTTTCCATCAAAAACCTATTTTAATTGGTCGCTACACTGAATTACAGAAATAATTCCACTTTCAAATGAAAAATGGTTTTCTTCAGCTGTAAATTCATTGCTTGTCCACGAAAATGGAATTTGACTACTCCAGTTTTGCAGTGGATATTTTTCGTCTTTTAACGTAAGGCCTCGAACAGGAGTAAGATTGACAAAGGCCAGGTACTTCTTATGCGGCAGGCGAGAAATAGTGTAATCCCCTGGCAAGTAGTAAGAGACAACATTTTGACAGTCAATAATCTTAATCTTGGTTAAGTATGGTTTAAATTCACTCTGCAACGGAAGAAAGAGGTTAGCTAATAAATGATCTAAGCGTCCTCCCGTTGCACCAAAAATTTCAATTTCATCAGCCTGTTCTTGGATTGCAAATTTCACGCCCAATTGCGTATCAGTATAATCTTTTTCAGGAGGATAAGTTTTTATACGAGTAATTTTACCTTCTAAACCTTGCAATTCCTCCCCGGTAACGGAATCAAAGTCACCAATTGCTAAAACCGGCTTAATTCCCCACCTTAATAATCTTAAAGCCCCCCGGTCAACCCCAATCCATTTTTCATCTTTACGTTGCAAAATCAACTCGGTTGGAACCATTTCAAGCGGACCGCCAACTAGTATATTTACTCTCATTTTTTACTCCTAAAAAAATGGATCTTCAATATTCAGACAAATCCGAACTAGAAGATCCATTTTTGTTTTTTACTTAATGTGACTAATTACTTAGTAGCATCTTCAAGAGCCTTGATTCGTTCAGCAGGATCTTCAGCGTTAAAGACATATGAACCTGCAACTGCTACTGTAGCACCGGCTTTGTAGCAATCGACAACTGTCTTATCGTTAACTCCACCGTCTACTTCAATATCGAAATTATAGCCCTTTTCTTCTTTAATTGCGTTTAATTGGGCAATCTTGTCAACGGTTTCCGGTAAGAACTTTTGACCACCAAATCCAGGGTTAACAGTCATTACCAAGACTTGGTCAACCATGTGTAATACTGGTTCAATCATCGCTACTGGTGTACCTGGGTTAATAACAACTTCGGCTTTTACGCCACCGTTTTTGATAATTTGAAGAGCACGGTGAATGTGTTGAGTAGCTTCTACTTGAACACCAATAATATCAGCGCCAGCATCAATGAACATTGGTAAAATATGTTCTGGACTTTCAACCATCAAGTGCACATCCAATACCATGTTTGTAATTGGACGAATAGCCTTAACAAAACCTGGTCCGTAAGAAATACTTGGAACAAAGGTGCCATCCATAACATCAATGTGTAAGTATGGTGCACCGGCCTTTTCTACCTTTTCAATGTCCTTTTGTAAATTTACATAATCTGCACTTAAAATTGATGGTGCAACTTTAATCATCCTGATTCCCTCATTTCTTATAATTTGGTTTTTGATTAGCAATCAATTCATGGAACTGAAGATAATCATCATACCGACTCTTCATGATTATACCATTGTTTACCGCTTCCTTCACAGCACATTGTGGTTCTTTTATGTGAAGGCAACCCCGAAACTTACAATCAGCTGAAATTTTAGCCATTTCAGGGAATAAATGCGGCAAATCATTTACCGTCATATCAAATGTTTCGTACGATGAAAAACCTGGGGTATCGGCTATCAGAGCACCGTTAACATCTAGTAAACTTACTTTTCTTGTTGTATGCCGTCCTCGTTGAAGCGCTTGGGAAATTTCACCAGTCGCTAATTTTAATTGGGGAGCCAAATGATTAAGCAAGGTTGACTTCCCTGCTCCTGTCTGCCCCATCATTGTTACAATATTTCCCTTTAATTCTTCCATCAAACTTACTAATTGATCAGGGTTAAAGGGCTCACGGGCCGCATAAACATGGTAGCCAATTTTACGATAGCCCTCGATCGTTGGTAAAAGTTGTTGGTACTCATCATCTGTCAGTAAGTCAGTCTTTGAAAAATAAATTAAAGGAGTAACATCTTGGGCTTCTAAAGCAATCAATTGACGATCTAAAAGGTTAGCGGAAAATGCTGGTTCTTTAGCTGAGGTTACGACAACTGCCATATCAACATTAGCAACAGGTGGCCGCACCAACTGATTGCGACGAGGCAAGATTTTTAATAAATACCCTTCCTGTTGATTTTCAGCACTGAATTCAACATGATCGCCAACTACTGGCTTGATCTTTCGTTGACGAAAGTTTCCACGCGCCCTTGTCCGATAAATCTTTTCATCTGCAATTACATCATAAAAGCCACTTAATGATTGTTGGATTATTCCTATTTTCAAACTGCACCTCCATTATCCAGTAATATTTGTTGCACTCATAATCGTTCGTCCATTGCGAACAACACGGTATGCACCTGTTTGTCCTTGTTTAAGGGTAAATGGCACATTAATTGTTGTTTCCTGATTAATTGTAATATCTTGATACTCCATTGTTAAATTATGGTTGGCATCTCTGATATATACCTGTACACGGTTTTCACGCTGGCCACCATTTCCATCGAATGGAATGTTAATCTGAATATTCGTCGTCTTTGTTTGATTACCAGAATTAGCAATGGAAACCGTTAACGTATCACCATGATTTAATGTCGATCCGGCTCGCGGCGTCTGATTAATCACATGGTTAGTCGCGATTGTTTTTGATTTTTTCTCTTGAGTTGTCAATTGCAAATTATTTTTATTTGCAAACTGTTGCACAGCACTAATATCTTGATTCTTAAAGTTTGGAATCTTAATTGGTTCTTTCCCTGCGCTTACCCGAAAAATAATTGTGTTAGCAGCAGGCTTAACAATCGTACCTTTTTTGTGGTTTTGTCTGATAATCTGTCCCTTATCGATATCATCCGAATACACTGGTTCTTGATGAACTTGAAATCCCTTGCGACGAAGGTTAGCGGCTACTGAAGAATAGTCCTCACCAACATAATCAGCCATTTGCAATTGCTTAACTCCTGTACTAACCGTTAAATTAATTGGGGTACTAACACGGGTCTTATGGCTGACGTCAGGATTAGTTGAAACAATTCGGTTTTTATCAACCGCCTGACTATTTACTCGAGTAATCTTACCAATCCGTAAGTTTTGCTGGTGCAATCGTTGTTCTGCCTTTAGCACTGTCATTCCTTCTACATCGGGGATGATTACTTGACGGATCAAGAACCACCAACTACAGACTGCAATCAGCACAATCATGCCAAGCGTTCCACTAACAATCCCATATTTTTTCCACTTTTGCGGTTTAGTTGATGGATCAACGGTTGGTGAATCAGTTGACTTCTTTGGTTGGTAATCATCAGCTTTTAGGTGTTTAATATCTAACACCTTAGTTTCTCCATTATCATCTTGTTGGATCTTTAACCGCGGCTCATTAGCTCTTTGTGGATCAAGGACGGTTTTCAAATCAGCCGCCATTTCATCAACTGAACTATACCGCTCAGCTGGTTCCTTTGCTGTCGCTTTAATGATTACGTTTTCGAGTGCTTGAGGAATTTCTTTGTTCTGTTCACGAACAGAAGGTATTTCTTCGCGGAAATGCTTCAAGGCAATTGAGACAGCCGTTTCTCCTTCAAACGGAACCTTTCCTGTTAGAAGTTCAAACAAGATAATTCCTAGTGAATAAATATCTGATTGTTTAGTAGCAATGCTTCCTCGCGCTTGTTCCGGGGATAGGTAGTGAACTGACCCCATCAAGGTATTAGTCTGCGTTAATGAGTCTTGCGATACAGCAACCGCAATTCCAAAATCAGTAATTTTAACGTTTTTATTTTCATCAATTAAGATATTTTGTGGTTTTAAGTCCCGGTGAATAATCCCATGAGCATGGGCGGTCGCAACTGCTGAAAGCACCTGTTCCATAATATCAATAACTTGTGGAAGTGGAATCGGATAGTGCTTTTTTATATATGCTTTAAGGTCTGTCCCCTTTACATATTGCATTACCATGTATTGCAAGCCATGATCCTCATCAACGTCATAAATTCCAACAATATGAGGATCATTTAATTGCGTTGCGGCCATTGCCTCCCGGTGAAATCGCCGTTTAGTACTTGGATCGTCCCGTAAGTCAAGACGCAATAGTTTAACAGAAACGTCTCGATCAAGAACCATATCATGTGCCAAGTAGACATTAGCCATTCCACCTTCACCCAGTGACCGAATTATCCGATATCGGTGACCAATTTCATATCCAGGATTCATTTCCTATCCCTCCTGGTTACTATTAATCCCAATTAAAACGGTAATATTATCTGGTCCGCCGGCATCATTTGCCATTTTTATAAGTTGAGCACATTTCTCTTCAAGCGGTCTCGGCAATTCAAGCACCTTGATAATCCGCTCCTTAGAAACAGTCTTAAACAAGCCATCAGAACACATTAACAGTTGATCACCTTCATTTAATTCAAAGCGGTTTACATCAACTTGTGCATCCTGTGAGATTCCAATTGCCCTTGTAATTATATTGCTCTGGGGTAGCTTTAGTGCTTCATCTTCTGATATATCTCCCGTTTTTACCAATTCATTAACCAATGAATGGTCTACTGTAATCTGCGTTAATAGGTTTTGATGAAGGATATATCCTCGACTATCACCAATGTTAGCAACCACAACCGCATCCTTAAATGCAATAGCGGCAACCATTGTTGTTCCCATCCCCTGCAAGCGAAGATTACGTTTGGATTGCGCTAAGATTTTATTATTGATTAATTGGGTTTCACGAGCAAACCAGCGGATCCCTTCCATCGAAGTCTGCGGAGGCCTTTTTTTAAACTGACTCCCCAAAGTCGCAACTGTTTGCTCTGCAGCGATATCTCCGCTACGATTGCCACCAATTCCATCAGCAATAACCATTAATTGATTGCCTAGCTTGTTAGTAAACACAGCAACCCGGTCCTGGTTTTGCTTTCGTTGGTGGCCGATATCTGTTTGATAAGCAGCTTTCATTAATTTATTATATTCCCTTCTTAAGGCTACTGACGAAGAAGCCATCAGAATCAAAATCACTCGGTAATATAGTTAAGGTTGGTGAGTGACGATTATCCTTAACTTTTCGTGCAGTTGTTGTTTTTACTAACTCAAACTCCGGATGTTCAGCTAGAAACGCTTGAACAGTATCATCATTTTCTTGCTGTAAAATTGTGCACGTGCTGTATGTGATTATACCGCCTTTTTTAACTTTTGCAGCAACCGCATTTAAAATTGCTAACTGAATCTTATATAATTGCTTGCTATCATTTAGCGTTTTTGTATAACGAATTTCTGGCTTCCGGCGTAAAAGTCCAATTCCACTACAAGGTGCGTCAACTAAGACCTTGTCAAAACTTTCATCATCAAAAAGTTGATCAACTTCCCGTGCGTCAAGGGTATGAGCAGTAACTCGCTTTTCAACCCCCAGTCGACGAGCATTCTTTTCAATCAATCTAACCTTATGTTGGTGAATATCAAGTGCATCAACGTGGCCGTCTTCATTAGTGAGGGCTTCTGCTATTTGAACAGTCTTTCCACCCGGAGCTGCACAAGCGTCCAGGACTTTATCCCCTGGCTCAATATGCATGCTTTCCACGGCTAACATGGCACTTTCGTCTTGAATAGTAATTTCGCCATTTTTGAAGAGATCGGAACTGATAATTTCACCTTTAGTAATTACTAAAGCATTTTGCGCAACTTGACTTTCTTGATATTCAATTCCAGCAGCATCTAAAGTTTGTTTGACGGTCGGAAGGTCAGTTTTGACGATGTTAACTCTAATTACCTGATGAGCCGGCTCATTAATTGATTGAAGTACTTTTTCAGTATCTTCTTCGCCATATTCCCTAGTCAGCTCGTTGACTAGCCACCGTGGGACACTATTTTCGATACTTAACCGCAAATCGCGTTCATCAATTTGCCGCAGGTCAGGTAATCCTTTCCGCAAAATGGCATGTAAAACACCAGTGACAAACTTTCGAATACCTGGATTTCCTCGACGTTTAGCTATTTCAATACTTTCGTCAGTTACCGCCCAATCCGGAACTCGTTCTAAATAATGATACTGGTAAAGTGCAGACAAGAGAAGCGTCTTTACCCAAGGATCAAGCCGTTTTCCCTGCACAAACCCATTTAGCCAATATTCGAGGGTAAGTTTATGCTGCAAAACACCATAAATAATATTAGTTGCCAACCGGCGATCTTTATCTGCCAACGGGTACCTTTTTAATAACTGGTCAACCTGCAAGTTTGAGTATGCACCATTTTCGACAACTCCTTCAAGCGCCACTAAAGCTAATTCACGCGCATTTTGCGGTTGAAATTTAGTCTTCACTTACAACTTGGCCTCCCTCTGTAATATCTTTATGTCCATTAAGGTAAGAAGTAATATCCATCGCCTTTTTCCCTGCTGGCTTTAACTTATTAATCTGGTATGTCGTTCCATCTCCAGCAGCAATTACTAATTGATGCTTTGTAACCCGTACTACTTTTCCTGGTTCAAGGGCTGTTTTTTCTTCTAATGGGGTCACATCATAAATTTTTGTCCGTAATCCATCAATAATCATGTTACCAAGAGGAGCTGGCCGCAATCCCCGCACCTTCGCATCAATTAAACGTGCTGGAAGGCGGAAATCAATCTGTTCTTGTTCACTAGTAATATTGGGAGAAAAGACTACTTTATCAGGATCTTGAGCAACTGGATTAACATCCCCGCTAATAAGCTTAGGCAACGTTTCTAAAAGTAAGTCTCTTCCTAGCAAACTAAGCTTTTTAAACATAGTGCCACTATCATCAGTATCTTCAATCGGAATAGACCTTTGTGAAATAATATCTCCCGCATCCATTTTCTTAACCATGTACATAATGGAGACCCCGGTTTCTTTGTCACCATTAATAATGGAATATTGAATTGGAGCCCCTCCACGATACTTTGGCAGTAATGAACCGTGGACATTGATTGCTGCAATCTTAGCAGCTGCCAATAACTTTGTTGGAAGGAATTGCCCATAGGCAGCAGTAATCATTAAGTCAGGCTGTAAACTAATAATTTTCTCCATTTCAGGACTTTTGCTGAGTTTAGCTGGCTGTAAGACTTCGATATTATATTGTTCAGCTAATTCTTTAACTGGCGATTGATGAAGAGTACGTTTCCGGCCGATATGGTGGTCTGGCTGGGTAAGAACTGCTTGAATATCGTATTCTGGATTATCAATTAAACTTTGTAAAATCGGAACAGCAAACTCGGGGGTTCCCATAAAAACGACTGATGTTGACATTAATAACATCCTTTCTTTTACATAAAATACTGTGGATCTGGATCGATACTTACTTGGACATCCTTAAAACCGCGACTTTGCGTATCCTGAAGAATATCAAACAATAGCTGATGCAAGTAAGGATCCTTCTTATATTTGATGACAATTTGGTAATAGTAACGACGCTTCATCCGGGCAATTGCTCGCGGAGTGGGGCCAAGAATAACCGTCGAAGATAATAATCCCTGCTTTAGGCGACCATAGATATCTGCCATTGCCCTAGCTGCTTTGGCTTCTTCGGGATGACTGGCCATCAAACGAACGGTGTAATAGTATGGCGGATAACTTGCTTGTCTTCGTAGCATCATTTCCTGGTTAAAGAATTTTTCGTAATCGTGCATTTTGGCATCTTGAATAGCGTAATGGTCAGGGTTATATGTCTGGATAATAACTTCCCCCTGCTTATTTGCCCGACCAGCCCGACCGCTAACTTGACTTAGCAAATCAAAAGTCCGTTCACTAGCACGAAAATCTGGTAAGCCTAGACCAGTATCAGCATTTAAAACCCCTACTAAGGTAACATTAGGGAAATCAAGCCCTTTTGCAATCATCTGGGTTCCTAATAAAATATCCGCTTGGTGTTGACCGAACTGTCGCAATAATTTTGCATGCATTCCCTTCCGCCGAGTGGTATCAACATCCATGCGAATAATCCGGGCCTGGGGTAATAATTGATGCAATTCTTGCTCAACCTTCTCTGTTCCAGTCCCATAATAGCGAATCTGATGACTATGGCAATTGGGACATTCACGGGGGATTGGTTCTTCATGACCACAATAATGACATTTCATTGTCCGCGTATCCATATGGAGCGTCAAAGAAATATCACAATTAGGACATTTTAAAACATTTCCACAATCACGACACATCATAAAGGATGAAAATCCCCGTCGATTTAGCATTAAAATACTTTGCTCGTTCTTTTGCAGGCGGTCATTTAATTCGGTTAATAGTTTTTGAGAAAAGTTACTCTCCCCGTACTTTTTAATTTCATCTCGCATATCAACCACTTCGATTGGTGGCAGTTCCTGTTTATTTACCCGGTGAGGAAGACGCAACAAGTGATAAACGTTTTTTACTGCTCGCGCACGACTCTCCAGACTAGGAGTAGCAGAGCCAAGAACTACAGGCGCTTGATTATATTTTCCCCGCCATTTAGCTACTTCACGCGCCTGATAACGGGGTGATTCATCTTGTTTATAACTAGATTCATGTTCTTCATCAAGAATGATTAGCCCTAAATTAGTTAACGGAGCAAAGACTGCTGAACGGGCACCCACAACTACTTGCGCTTCTCCACGTTCAATCCTTCGCCATTCATCATATCGTTCACCATTCGATAAACTACTATGTAAAACAGCAACCTTAGAGCCAAATCGTCGCCGCACATGGTTAACAATCTGGGGCGTTAATGAAATCTCAGGTACAAGCATTAATGCTGTCTTTCCCTGTTGAAGAGCATTAGCAATCGATTGCAAGTATACTTCTGTCTTGCCACTCCCCGTAACTCCTTGTAAGAGGAAAACTTTAGGGTCATGATTGTCGATTGCTTGATTAATCTGGTTAACAGCATTTTGTTGATCGGCGTTGAGCTGCAGGGGGGCTGCTAAATGAGCATCATCAGGAGTGCCCTGCATAGCCAAGGGTTGTCGATATACTTCAACTGGTGTTTTTTCTAGCCATCCCTTCTGTTGTCCCTGATTGAAGGTGGCTGCTTTTAAACCAGTTTTATGTTCAGCATCCTTTTGCTTAACAACTTGACTACCAATTGATTGTAAATATGAAAGAAGACGGTTTTGAGCATGAGCATTAGCATGAAGGGATGCGCGCTCATCTTCCAGTTGTTCAAAATTAAGCAAAGAGCGAATACCAGTCACCGTTTTAGCTTTGGCTCGATCCTCCACTTGGTATTCAATCGTTATCTTTCCTTCCTTTTGCAGTTTGAACAATTTACTTAAGATTGCCGGTTTATCTTGTACCGCCGCCATTTCTAATTCATCTCGCCCATGAAAAATGTCAAAGGCAACATACTCATCTACTTCATCTACAATTCGAATAATTCTGGTAGTCTTAGCCTTCAATAAGTTAGGCAACATCGTATATAAGCAAGAAATCCAAAAAGAGTAAGTAGTATCAGCTAACCATTTGCTAAGATTCATTAATTCAGGATTAATTACCGGTTGAAGATCCATTATCGCCTGAATTGGTCTGAGTTCTCCCTCATATTGGGATGCATTGTCAAGGGCAACAACAAATCCTTGAACAGTCCGTTTTCCCTTTCCAAAAGGCACAATCACTCTTACTCCAACTTGAATTTGTTTTTCAATTTTTGGCGGAATCTGATAAGTATATGGTTGATTTGTTTGCATTGTTGGAACATCAACAACTACCTGTGCCAACTCTGGCATTTAATCACCTGACTTTAATTTTGCACTAATTAATTCAATAATCTCGTTTGCAATTTTAGCTTTAGATTGGCGGGCTAATTTAATTGGCGTTTGATCTTTTTGTAAGATGGTCACTTGATTCTGGTCACTGCCAAATGCTCCCATATCTCCCGCCACACTATTTGCAATAATCATATCCGCATTTTTGCTAGCAAGTTTACGATTAGCATTTTCTAGAAGATCATTTGTTTCTGCCGCAAACCCAACGATGTATTGACCGTTTTGCTTCATCTTCGCAATATTCTTTAAAATATCAATAGTTTCAGTAAGCGCAATGGTAAGATGCGGGTTACCATCTTTTTTCTTAATTTTATGATCAACTATCTCAACTGGGCGATAGTCAGCAACTGCGGCCGCCATGATTAAAATGTCTGCCTGCGCAAAACGTTCTTTTAAACTGGTATATAAATCTTCAGTTGTGATTCCGCGCACAACTTCAATCGCTGGTGATTGTGGAAGGGGGACGGTAACTTGACCGGCAATCAATGTTACCTTAGCTCCTGCTTGGACCGCGGCGTTAGCAAGTGCAATCCCCATTTTACCAGAGGACCGATTACCAATAAAACGAACAGGATCAATATTTTCACGTGTTCCACCAGCAGTAACAATCACGTGTTTGCCCTTTAATGCTTGACTGCTAGCTAAAAAATCTTCTATATATTGGCAAATTGCTGCTGGTTCTGGTAAACGCCCGTGACCAGCATATCCTTCAGCTAATCTTCCACTAACTGGCGGCATAATATTGACCCCATCTCGTTTAAGTTGAGTAATGTTTCGTTGAGTTGCGGGGGCCAACCACATATGGCTATTCATTGCCGGAACTACAATTTTAGGAGCATTAGTTGCTAATAAGGTAGTAGAAACAGCATCATCAGCCAGTCCCGTTGCCATTTTAGCGATTATATCTGCTGATGCTGGTACCACTATTGCTAGTTCTGACCAATCAGCTAACTCAATATGAGGAATAGGCGTTGAATGCTCATCCCATAGGTTAGTAAGAACTGGTGCTTTCGTCAAGGCAAAAGGAGTAGCAGGAGTGACTAACTTAGTAGCGGCGTCAGTCATTCCTACGCGAACCTCATGTCCCATTTTTTGCAGTCCACGTACTACTTCGATTCCCTTGTAAGCAGCGATACTGCCTGTAAGATACACTGCAATCCGTGTCATTATGTCACCTCAACTTATTTTTTCTTGATTGATTATAGCATTTTTAGAAGCAAAAAAGGGGCCAGTGACAATCCTGCCCTAGTCCCTTACTTTTGTTTATCCAGCTTATTTTAATCCTGTAAGTCTTCAGTATGATCAGGATCGATCGTAACTTTTCCAGCCAAAATCTCTTCAAGGGCCTTCCCAACTGACTTGCTTGAATCATAATGTTCAAGTAATGGGGCAGCTCCTGCATCTAATTCATTGGCACGCTTACTAGCAAGCATAACTAATGAATAACGAGAATCAATATGTTTTAATAATTCATCAACTGATGGAAAAAGGATCATTTTTCGGCATCTCCTAACATTTCAAGATAACGTGGCATTACACGGGTAACACGAAGCCGTTCAGTACGAATAATGTCTTTAATCTTTTCAACTGCATTTGGTACTTCGTCATTAACTACTGCATAATCATAGTTTTGCATCATTTGAATTTCACTAAATGCTTTATGAATTCGTTTATTAATGACTTCCATACTATCAGTTCCCCGGTGAATCAATCGTTGTTTTAATTCATCCAAATCAGGAGGGGTTAAGAAAATAAACACGCCATCTGGGCACTTAGACCGTACTTGCATTGCTCCGTTAACTTCAATCTCAAGGAAAACATCTTTTCCTGAATCTAAGGTCTCATTAACATATTTTAATGGGGTACCGTAATAGTTGTCAACATACTTAGCATATTCCAGCATCCCACCAGTTTGAATTTGGTGTTCAAACTCTTCTTTGCTTACGAAGAAATAATCAACACCATTAACTTCTCCAGGACGTGGTTTCCGAGTTGTCATCGAAATTGAATATTGAAAATCATTATCATTTGAATCAAAGATAGCTTTTCGAACAGTTCCCTTCCCAACCCCGGAAGGACCTGAAAGAACAATTAACATTCCACGATTTGCCATTATAACGCTCCTATTTATTTAATCGTATTAATACTATAATGCACTAGATTAGTACTGAAATCAAGCACCTGAATAACAAAAAATTATTGAGCTTTTTGCTTGCATTTCTGAATGTATGTTCGTATACTATAATCAAACGAATGTTCGGAGGCGCGATTATGCAAATTGAACAAAAGTCTATTTTTAAATTTACGCCACAAATTATTAGTGATAAGCTTCGTCATCTTTTTGAAGAAGCACCTGCTGACGATCAGCAAGCAGGGTTACTTACTCCCCAACCTGCTAAACAACGACAATTATTTTTAAAACGAGCCATTAAAGATAAAATTAAAGCAACGTTTCAGCTAATGCCAATCAACAACGATGGCTATCCCGTAAACGTTACCGGTAACATCGCCCAATTAGCGAATAGCAATCGATACCTTATTACGAATCAAAATGTAAGTTATGTTGTTAACTTTGATCAAATTAGATACATCGCGAATTTATAATATTGGATTTAAAGAGAGACTGGGAATTAGCTCAGTCTCTTTATTGTTTTAAAGATATTTATACAGTAGCTGCCTGGATTCCGATCGTTGATAAGGCACCCCAATAGGCTAGCTTCGCGTCGTAGCTATCCTCGTGGAGGAAGACGAAGTCGCAAGTGACTTCTTTCCCACTCCCTCTTTTTTATTTTGCCATATTAAGCAATTCTTGCGCATGCTCTTTTGTCAACTGAGTAATCTTTTCACCCGATAGCATTCGCGCAAGTTCTTCAACCCGGTCGTTTTCTTTCAATGGTGTAACTCGAGTAGTTGTCCGGTCATCATGGACAGATTTCTTAATAAGGAAATGATGTTGCGCAACGGCTGCTACTTGTGGCAGGTGCGTGATACATAAAACCTGTGAATGTTGAGCAATTAAGCGAATCTTATCAGCAATTGCTTGGGCAACCCGTCCGCTCACCCCAGTATCAACTTCATCAAAAATGATACTAGTAACGCCTTCCTTTTGCGCAAAAATTGTCTTTAGGGCCAACATTACCCGTGACAATTCACCACCAGAAGCAATTTTAGCTAACGGCCCCATTGATTCTCCCGGATTAGTCCGAATATAAAATTCAGCCTGGTCAATTCCCGTCGGTGTAAATTGTTCCCGACTTTGATTAGCAAAGTGAACTTCAAATTCTGCTTTTTCCATGTAAAGCTCTTTAAGCTGCTGGTGAACTTTTTTACCAAGCTCATGAGCAGCTTTTTGTCTTACCTGACTCAATTTACGACCGGTCTCTCGAATCTTATTTTCGGCTTCTCCTAACCGTTGCTCTAGGTCACTGCTAGAATCAGCCGCGGCCTCCATCGAATCGAGTTCTTTTTTGATCTTATCATAATACTTCAAAACATCTGCCAATGTATCGCCATACTTATGTTCAAGATCACCGATAGTAGTTAACCGTTGTTCAATCTGAGCTAACCGTTCATCATCAAATTCAAGCATGTCTAATTGTTGACTAGCTTCATTCGCTACATCTTGAAGAGCGTAATAAGCATCATTAAGAGCCTTACTAAGATTATCATAAGCATCATCAAATTCAGCAATTGCATTGATTGAGTCCATCACCGTGGCAACTTGATCTAAAACAGGCGCTTGCTCACCTTCATTAAAGGTCGTCACAGCTAGTTGAAGAGCATTATTAATTTGTTGAAAGTGTTCCAATCGATCACGTTCACTAATTAATTCATCTTCTTCATTTTCTTTTAGATTAGCTTCTGCAATTTCATTGACTTGGTACCGAAGCATATCCAATCGCTGCGCCCATTGTTGTTCATTTGCTTGTTTTTTATTTACAGCAGCTTTGAGTTTAGAATAAGCTTGATATTCTTCTTGATATTTTTTAAGTAAGGGCTGAACCTCTTTAGCCGCAAATTGGTCGAGCATTCCTAAATGAGTCTCAGGTTGCATTAATTGTTGATGTTCATTTTGCCCTTGAATATCAACTAATCCCGCACCAATTTGACGAAGAGTTGCCGTATTAATTAGTTGACCATTGACCCGGATAATATTGCGACCATTGCGATGAATTTCACGGGAGACAATTAAGATCCCATCTTCATGATCAATTCCTAGTGATTCAAGTAGTTTATCAAATTCAGGATCATCAGGAATTGCAAATTGTCCTTGAAGGCTTAATTTTTCTTCTCCACGGCGAATGAATTCCTGCGATCCACGACCACCAGCCAGCAAACCAACTGCATCAATAATAATTGACTTTCCGGCACCAGTTTCCCCAGTTAGAACAGTCATTTGGTCAGCAAAAGTTAAGGTTAAGTGCTTAATAATTGCTAAATTATCAATTGTCAATTCTTGTAACAAAAATTTTCACCTCGCCTAGTCGAGCATTGCGTTAAGCTTTTCTTCTAATTTAATTGCCGCTTCTGGAGACATACAAACTACAAGAACATTCCCATCATCACCAATTGTTGTGAAGACCGTTGGAAAATCCATCTTGCGAATTAAGGTAGCTACTACCGGCCCATTCCCCGGATGAACTGTTAACGCTAAGAAACAGTCATTGCGCTTTAATTGTTCCAAACTGTCTTGAAGGGTCTGAGCTAACTGATTTTCATGTCCTTGATGATGATATGCTGGCAAACCATAACGATAACCCCCATTATCCGCAGGAATCTTTATCAGTTGCATTTCTTTAATGTCACGCGAAATAGTCGCTTGAGTAACTGTCAATCCCATTTCACGCAGGCGTTCAACAAGATCTTCCTGCCGCTCAATGCTCTCATTAGTAATGATTTCACGAATTTTTTGTTGTCGTTCTGCTTTTTTCATGGATTAAGTCACCTTTATTTATTCCTTATGATTTAAATCATCATCAGCGGTTGCAATAACCTTATCGATATTTACTTCTTCGGCAACAATCCCCGGATTTTCACTTAGGCGGAGGTGAACTAAAAATTCCATATTTCCTTGTCCCCCTTTGATTGGTGAATAATCTAATCCAAGGATATCAAAATGATCTTCACGGGCAAAGGTCAGCACTTCTTCCAAAACTGCTCTGTGAACTTTATGATCATGAATGATCCCATTTTTGCCAACATGCTCTTTTCCTGCTTCGAATTGTGGTTTAATTAGGGCCACTACTTCACCACCCATTTTCAGTATCTGAGCCAAAGGTGGCAAGATCAAACGAAGGGAAATAAACGAAACATCAATCGAAGCAAATTCTGGTTGACCACTAGTAAAATCTGCTAACTTACTGTAACGAAAATTGGTCTGCTCCATAACAACTACCCGGGGATCTTCCCGCAATTGCCAAACCAACTGATTAGTCCCGACATCAAGAGCGTAACTTAACTTCGCCCCATTTTGTAACATTACATCAGTAAAGCCACCAGTTGATGATCCAATGTCTAAAACCGTCTTGTCCTTAACTGAAATATCAAAAACTTTTAATGCTTTCGCTAATTTCAAGCCGCCCCGACTAACATATGGCATTTTATGGCCTTTCATGTGAAGGGTGGTGGTAATCGGAATTTTTTGTCCCGGTTTATCTAATCGTTCATTATTTTTGCCAAGAATTTCTCCTGCCATTACCGCCCGCTTTGCTTGTTCGCGAGAGTCAAACAGCCCTTGTTGGACCAATAATACATCTACACGTTCTTTTTTCATAATCCCTTTCCTTATTTAAAATATGCTAAAAAGTCATCATAACCAGCAAATGACTTGCCAGTAAGCTTTTCAAGATTCTTTTGATTTTGATTAGCAGCAGTTAAAGCTATCTGTAGCTGCTCCTTTGCACCATCTATGCCAAGTAATCCTGGATAAGTATTTTTTTGCTCATCAGCATCTTTGTGAACAGCTTTTCCCATCTCTTCAGTAGTACTGAGGACATCCATTAAATCATCATAGATTTGAAATGCTAAACCGTAGTTTTCACCAAATGCTGCTAGCTCTTGTTTGATTTCAGCAGATTGATCCATCATAATCCCACCTGCCAAAACAGCATAGCGAATCAATTCCCCCGTTTTTTGACGGTGCAAGTATTTCAATTGGTTTAAATTTAAATGTTGGTGTTCGCCTTCAATATCCCGTGCTTGGCCCGCAACCATTCCAGATGGTCCCGCGGCTTTTGCAAGTTCAAGGGTCAACTGACTCCGAACATTAGCTGGAAGATGGTTATCGGCAACCCACTGAAAGGCCAATGTCAATAATCCATCTCCTGCTAAAGTTGCCATTCCTGCTCCAAATTTACAGTGATTAGTTGGTTTTCCGCGGCGTAGATCATCATTATCCATTGCTGGAAGGTCATCGTGAATTAATGAATATGTATGAAGCAATTCCAACGCAGAAGCTGCGCGTAGCAGATCATCATTAAGCGTGCCACCCAACATCTCAATCGTTGTAAGCGTCAATGCTGGACGCAGCCGCTTGCCCCCAGCCATTAGGGAATAAGCCATTGAGCTTTCTAACGTTGCTTGATCAATATCTGTGGCCAATGACTTGCTTAGATAATCTTCAATCTGTTCTTTTAAAATCGGCAATGGTGTACTCATCTTTTTCTGCTCCGTTGCTTATTGTTCATCAGTGCTACCAAATCCACGGTTACCACCGCCATTATTGCTTGGGTCATCGGTTTGTTTTTCGTAGACTTGCTCATCACCATTATCGTCAATTAAGTGCCCAAGCGTTTTTTCAGCATTTGTTAGCTTCGTTTGTAATTCCTTAGAAAGCTTGATTCCTTCTTGAAACTGTTGAAGGGCCTCTTCTAGTGGCACATTCCCCTGTTCAAGGTGATTAACGATCTGTTGTAATTGTGCTAATTGTTCTTCAAATGTTGGTTTTGCTGTTGCCATCTTAGTGCTCCTTTACCTTTTTTATTTCTGCTTGAACTTCCCCGTCATCAAAATGCAGGTGAACATTTTGCCCAACCGTTAATTGACTGGCATGATTAACAACTTTTTCATCACTCGTTACATATGTATACCCCCGACTCATAATTTTAAGGGGGCTCAGTGAATCTAATTGTTTAATAAGAGTTGTCACTTGTTGTTTCTTTTCATTTTGGTTGGCAAGTGAGGCTGTCACCAATTGTTTTTGTAATTGATTAACTAACTGTTCTTGTTGTTGAACCCGATGCAGTGGAGAAATAGCCGTTAGACGCCCACTTAATCTTTCTACGTTCATTCGCAGCTCTTGCATTTTATTTTGTGCTGCTTGACCTAGCTGTTGAGTTAATTGGTCAACCTTTTGTGCATAGTTTTCATATAATCTTGTCGGTTGCTGAAAAATATAGCTTTGCAGCTGTTTATTCAATTGTTGGCGGTCAAAATTAATTTTAGTCCGCATCGTATTTAATAAACGATTCTGATCATCTTTAAGTGTCATTAATACATCGTTTAATTTTACCGGTGTTGCTAATTCAGCAGCAGCAGTTGGGGTTGCTGCGCGTTGATCAGCTACGAGGTCGGCAATTGTTGTATCTGTCTCGTGACCAACTGATGAAATTACCGGAATTTTACTATTGGCAATTGCACGGGCAACTACTTCTTCATTAAAAGGCCATAAGTCTTCCATTGATCCCCCACCACGACCGATAATAAGGGTATCAAAGTCGCCGCGGTCATTGGCACGGTTAATTTGTCTAGCAATATCCGCCGCTGCTTTATCCCCTTGGACGACAGTGGGATATAGAACAACTTGAGCAATTGGATAACGTCGTCGAACAGTCGTATTAATATCCCGGATAACCGCCCCATCAATACTAGTAACAACTGCAATTCGTTTCGGAAACATTGGAATCTGTTTTTTAGGTAAATTAAATAGACCTTCAGCGCTCAATTTCTTTTTTAGTTGTTCAAACGCTAAGTATAAAGAGCCTAGACCATCTGGCTCCATCCGATCAATATAAATCTGATAGCGACCACTTTTTTCATATAAACTTACATGACCGACTACACAAACTTTCATCCCCTGTTCAGGAGTAAATTTAATTTTCCGGAATTGATGCTCAAACATTACAGCATCGATCACAGCATTATCGTCTTTTAAACTAAAATACTGATGCTTTTGCCGTAAACGAAAATTAGAAAGCTCACCGGTTAAATAAACCGTATGTAGGTATGGATCCCGGTCAAACTTCATTTTCAAATACTTAGTTAGTTCACTAACTGTTAAATACTGGCTTCTATCCATGATGCCTCCACCGCGCTAAATCAACTGTTTGTTCCATTAAAGTTGCAATTGTCATTGGTCCTACGCCACCTGGAACAGGAGTGATTGCCTGAGCTTTTGTCTTTACCGCTTCAAAATCAACATCCCCTGTCAATTTACCATTGCTTAAACGATTAATTCCCACATCAATTACCACTGCTCCTGGTTTTACATCTGTCTCCTTGATAAGGTTAGGCACACCAGTAGCAACAATTAAAATATCCGCTGTTTTCGTTAAAGCAGAAAGGTCGCCAGTACTTCTTCCAGCCATTGTTACAGTTGCGTTAGCATTATTTAAAAGAGCTAAAAGAGGTTTACCAACTAAAATACTCCGACCAACGATAACTGCATTTTTCCCTTGTAAATCAATATTATATTCTGCCAACATCCGCATAATTCCGCGAGGTGTACAGGCCACTGGATAATTACCATGTTGATTGGCAAACAGTTTTCCTAAGTTTAGGGGATTAAGGCCATCAACATCCTTAGTTGGCAATATAGCATTGGTAATTACTTCTGAATCCAATTGAGGAGGAAGGGGTTGTTGAACAAGAATGGCATCAATTGTGTCATCATGATTCAGCTTTTCAATTTCGGCAAGAAGCTCATCTTGACTAACATCAGCAGGAAATTTTTTTAAAATTGAATTGATTCCTAACCTAGTAGCCTTATTATGCTTATTTCGGGTATAGATTAAGCTCGCTGCATCATCACCAGCAATCACGACTGCAATTCCCGGAGTTATATTTTGTTTTTCTTTTAACTGTGCCACCAGTTTTTGGGTCTGGGCATTGATTTTTTTAGCAAGGGTCTTGCCATCAATAATTGTCGTCACAGTGATTCCTCCTCGTTAAATTTCCATTTTATATTCTACCATAATAATATTGCGCTTAAGCAAAAAAGGAGTGGAATCAGAAGTTTATCACTTCATTTTTCCACCCCATAATTATTGTTAACAGTAATATTAGTTATTCGTGTTGACTTGTTTTTCAAATTTGCCAAGGGCTCCATTGATAAATTTACGTGACTTATCACTGCTGAATGTTTTCGTAAGTTCTAGTGCTTCATTAATTGCTACTACTGTTGGAACATTTTCAGCATATTGAATTTCAAATAAAGCAAGCCGTAAAATAACTAAATCCGGCTTTGCTAAACGATTGATGGTCCATCTGCTTGCGAGAAGGTCATTGATTTGTTCGTCGAGCTGATCTTGATGTTCTCGCACCCCATTTACTAAAGTCAGTAAATAAGGGGGAATTTGCTTTTCATCATGATGAGGAATTGCCTCATACACAGTTTGAATATCGGCTTCAGGATCTGATTGCAAAGCAAAGAGAACTTGAAAAGCCTCCTCACGAATCATGTGTCGGTTTAAACTCATTTTATTCACCAGCCTCGTCATTAAGATGTTCGCCAAACAAGTCATTAGGGTCTACTTGTTGGTCTTCTTTAGATGTTACGATTCCCTTAATATGAACATTAACTTCTTTTACTTTTAAATCAGTCATTAATGTGATTTGTTGTTTGACCTTATCTTGAATCATTGCCGCTACTTTAGGAACAGAGACACCATATTCAACATAAACATCCACATCAAGTGATAATTTTTCATCATTGCTGGAAAGCTTTACCCCACGCCGGCGATCAGAGCGTCCCAAAAGTTCACTTACGCTATTTGCAAATGAACCATACATCTTTGAAACACCATCGATTTCACTTGCGGCAATCCCCGCAATAATTTCTAAAACTCGTGGCGAAATTTGAATTGTCCCGAGTGACTTGTCTTCACTACTTAAAACAATCTTTGATTCTTCAGCCATCGTCAGCCCTCCAATTTATTTCTTCTCTTAATTATAGTAATCATTTCTATTCTGCACTATGTTCGAACAAATTGCAACAACTTGGTCAATTAGGAACATAGCGCCAGTTTAGAAATTAACCGCAAATTATGATTATACCAATCATGAACGACTAAATCGAGACTAGATGTGGTAAATTGTCCGAAATTAATTGATTTAAATTCTTCTAACGTTTTCAAGAATTGGTCTGCCTGCTGAAGCGGACTAGTATACCGTGCAACCGTCACATGTCCTGAGATTGTTGGATATCGTTCTTTTAGCAATAAGTCATGTAACGGCAGTTCTTTCCTAAGTACATTCCGTAAAGTTGATAATTCTGCTGAATAATACCCTTTTACAAGAAGTGCTCCTGAACTAGTGATCATTCCTGCTAAACGCCAATGAATCGGTCCAATTTGTGAAATAATCTGCCCTACTACGTTTTTATATTTTTCCTCTTCAAATGTTGAGAGCGAAAAGTATGAACTAGCTGCAATAAGGTCAATAATCGTAATATGCAGGTCAGCAGGAGGATAGAAGTATTGGTTAGGCTCAATTGCAGCCAACTTTTGCAAGCAAAACATAATGTTCCGACTAACGTGCGCAGGCAGTGAAGCAGTAAGCGTCAGTCCTCGACGCATATCTTTATCAGGATTTAGCAAGTTACGATCTAGCTGTTCTTGATGATTTCTAATTGCCGACATTCCCTGTTGATTAATATTATTATACAGAGTAGTAAGTTGCATACTATTTTCCTACGATTATTAGATCAGTTGGCGCCTTTGTCAGCACTTCAACTCCACCGTGAGTAACCAGAATATCATCTTCTATCCGGACCCCGCCGATTTCAGGAATATAGATACCAGGTTCAACAGTGATAACTTCATTGTTCCGCAATTTAATATTTTGAGCACTGGGTCCATAGCTAGCAGGCAATTCATGAACCGATAAGCCTATTCCATGCCCCATTCCATGGTTGAATTCATCCCCATAACCTGCTATTTCAATTAATTGCCGTCCCGCAAAGTCAAGTTGGTCTCCTCGTTGCCCAACATGAGCAGCTTGAATTACAGCTTCACGGGCCTCATTGACGATTTGATAAACATCACGTAATTCTGGATCAATTGAACCAACGGCAAATGTTCTGGTCATGTCTGCCGTATAGCCATTGAAGTAGTAGCCAAAATCAACAGTAACAATATCGCCGTCTTCAATCACCTTTTTTGAAGCCGTCGCATGCGGTTTGGCCGCATTTTTGCCACTAGCGATAATTGTCGGAAAAGAGGACCCGCTTGCTCCATGTTCTTTCATCCAAAAATCAAGCAAGTTCGCAACATGGCGCTCGGTCATCCCAGCGTGGACATTTTCTAAAAGATACCGGTATCCCGCTGAATGCAAGTCTGCAGAAGCACGCAGGGTATTTACTTCATCACTATCCTTAATCATTCGCATCCGTTCAATTTGTTGGTGGAAAGGAACAAGGTCTGTCGCCATCTGCTCATCAAGCATATCAAATAAGGCATAAGTAACTGTATCTTCATATCCCAGAACATTCACTTTCATCCCCTGACATATTTTATTAAGCGAACCGTAATAGTCACGGGTAATCATTCCCACAACCTCATCGTTTTCAAATTCTTCTAATGCAAGCTGGTACCGGTCATCAGTAATAATAATTGCATTATCTTTTGTTATTAAAAGGCATCCATCGCCTTCAATAAGATTAAAGCCAGTGAGGTAATAAATGTTTTTTTCATCCGTTACTAAAAATGCATCGATATATAATTTTTCAAATTTCTTCTGTAGACGTTTAATTCTAGACATAGTACATTTCCTTTAATACTGCCGGTTAGAGTAATCACGAGGGCCAAAGATAGCCGTCCCAACCCGCACACAGGTTGACCCTTCTTCTACCGCTATTTCATAATCATGGGTCATCCCCATACTAAGAACATCTAATTTTAATTGATCATTTTGGTTGTTCATTTCATCGCGCAATTCACGTAGGCGGCGAAAAATCGGCCGCGTTTTTTCCGGATCATCATAATAAGGAGCGCTTGTCATTAATCCCCGTAACTTTACATGTGGCAATTGAAGACTGGCCTTAGCTAATTCCATGCAATCTTGCAAAGTTGGCTTAACCCCAAATTTACTCTCTTCTTCTCCAACATTAACTTCAATTAAAATCGGGATTATTCGATTATGCTTTCTTCCTTCTTTTTCAATCGCCTTCATTAGCTTAAGGGAATCAACTGATTGAATCATTGTAACGTAATCAGCAATGTATTTAACCTTATTACGCTGAAGGTGGCCAATCATATACCAGTTAATGTCGGCTGGTAATTCATCATGCTTTTTATCTAATTCTTGAACATAATTTTCACCGAAACTGTTCCATCCAGCTTTATAAAGCTCTGCAATATCTGCCGCCGGATGATTTTTGCTAACCGGTAACAGTTGAACATCTTGAGGATCGCGACCGCTGCGCTTACATGCAGCAATAATTTTTTCTTGGACATCTTTAGCTTTATCAACAATCGTCATTAAACAGTTTGCTCCCTTCAATTGTGGGTTAACTATATTCTTACATTATAGATTAACATATAATTGAAAAATATTTAAAAATAAAAAGACTACTATTTCATGTAGAAAAGTAGTCTTTTTATTACTATTCAGCGATTGGGTAAACCGATACCTTACGCTTACTGCGACCCATGCGTTCAAATTTAACAACACCGGCTACCTTAGCGTATAATGTATCGTCTCCACCACGACCCACGTTTTCACCTGGGTTGATGTGAGTACCACGTTGACGGTAGATGATTGATCCAGCAGTTACGATTGAACCATCAGCAGCCTTAGTACCAAGACGACGACCAGCTGAGTTCCGACCGTTAGCAGTGGAACCACCCCCCTTGTGGTGGGAGAAGAATTGTAAATTCATAATCATAGTTGTTCACCTCCAGCAATGAACTTTAATCAAACATTTTTACTTCAATGTTTTGTGGATAGCTTTCTTGGATATCACATAATCCATTTAAAAAGGTTTTAAGAAGGATCTGACTATCATGACCAAGGTCTAATCCTGTAACTTCCAGAAAGCCACCATTATCATTATCTTGTTTAAGGTGAGGCTTTGTATGAACAACTTGTTCAAGGCCGTTCACCGTTGAAATAGATAATGCAGAAACCGCGGCACAAACAATATCTTGCCCATATGGACCAGATTCAGCATGCCCAGTCATTTTAAAAGAAGTGATCCGCTGATTCGAATCTAAATTAAACTGTGCTCGAATCATGATCTCACCTCCGCATTAAGCGTTGATCTTGTTGATAGTAACCTTAGTGTAAGGTTGACGGTGACCTTGCTTAGTGTGAGTGTGCTTCTTAGGCTTGTACTTAAAGGTAACAACCTTCTTTTCCTTACCTTGCTTGTCAACAGTACCTTCAACAGAAGCACCGTCAACTACAGGAGTACCGATCTTAGTGTCGTCTCCACCGACAAAGATAACTTGATCAAAAGTTACCTTGTCACCTTCCTTAGCATCAAGCTTTTCAACATAGATAGAAGCACCTTCTTCTACCTTGTATTGCTTACCACCAGTAACGATAATTGCGTACATACTTTGTGCACCTCCTTAATATCTCAGACTCGCCGTACTAAGCAGCTAAATAAGCTTTAGACTTAATAACGCGCGGTTGTAGTTGTTGGTTCACAAATACAACGTTTGTATAATATCAAATATTATTCTCTTCGTCAACCGTAATCTCTACTTTTATAACGAAAAAAGGACTGTGACATAAGTTAAGTTACTTTCATAAAAAGGAAATACGCAGTACAACAATGGCCTCCAACGTCCGGCAAAAAAGCCGAACGTTGGAGGACTATTGTTGCTTGCGGGGGGCTCAAAAACGAAGTCACGAGTGACTTCTGTCTCGCTCCCTCTTGTAGTAGCTATTAAATCTTTTCTAAAGTTCCTTCTAGTTCACCATCAAAAAAACTAACCAAAGAAATATTCTCGCTACTAAACTGATTCAACATTTTTGCCACGCTTTGTGTCATATAACGTGGAGTATAAATCATGCCATCTTCTAGCCACCGACTTACTAAGCCCAGAAATGCTGAATCAACAAAGGAAATCTGCAAATTAAGTGGGACCTTCAACTGTTGGTTCTTATTCACTTGCTCATTAAAGTGTGTCATTTCATTTGCTAACCGATTGTAAAGTTGTTCATAAAAGAAGTTATTCTTTTCATTATTTAATAGAACATCAAAAATATCGGCGTTATTTTCGATATACTGAAACGCTTTGCGGAGTGAAAACACCTTTACCGTCCGTTCTTTCGAAAAATTACTATCGATCATTACTTGGTTAAAGAAATCGTCAATAATCTCTTGGATTGCTGACTGAATAAAATCTTGTTTATCCTTATAGTGAAGATAGAAAGTTCCCCGAGTGATGTTGGCAGTTTCAGTAATCTTTTGGACGCTAATATCTTCAAGCTTTTCACGTCTCATCAGATATACAAGAGCTTTGCGCAGACTATTACGTGTTTTAATTACACGTGGGTCTGTCTTATTAGCAGCCATTTAATCATCATCCTTCCATCATACAGCTTAAGTCCTTTCTACTTTCGTACTTCTACTGTTTTAAAGTATAGTTGTCATGAAAGCGGTTTGTCAACGAAAGTGCAGATTTTATCTTAACAAAATAATTATATTAGATTATTACCATTGACAACTTTGTAGTGAAAATTATATACTTAAATCTGTTTGGAGCGGTAGCTCAACTGGATAGAGCATCGGTCTTCTAAACCGAGGGTTGCGAGTTCAAGTCTCGCTCGCTCCATATAAACGTTATTTACAAAAAGAGGATAGAGAAACGTTTTTGTTTCCTATCCTCTTTTTCAGTTACTCTCATCTAAACTTACAGATAATTTTCTAATTTTTCACTTTCATTTTTTAAGTATTTCTTAAATGCACTCTCATATGTTACAATTTTGTTGCAAAAATGAACATTTTTCATAATAATGAATATAGAGATTGCTTTTTGAGGTGATTATTATGCTACTACCATTTCTTATTATTGTTTTAATTTTGGTTGCGTCGGTAATTGGTGAATTTATGTTTGGCAGTCTTAGTAACCAAGAAACTGGAAAACATAGTGCAACTACCAATCGCTTACGAGATCGAAAAGCTTAATCTTATATTCCGTTCAACACAAGAGGCCGAGGAAATTCCTCGGCCTCTTGTGTTTTATCTTAATGTTGGTCAATCATTGCTTGGTAAGCATCGGAAATTTGATCAGGTGTTAACTGCCAATCACTAATTCCCATTTTTAGCAAAAGATGCCAAGCATGCCGAAAGCTTTCTTGTTGATGATTAAAATAGGCATCACTTAAGAAGTGTTTAATTGCTAGATACGATTTATTAAGGTCTGCTAACTTTGTAGATCTTCTTGCATCTGTAATTCGTTGCCAGGCTTGATTATCTAGCACAACCAGATGCGTCCACTTCATCTTTGCACTATACAACAAAAGTAAAGCTACTGATTCAACATACGATTTTAGCAAATCTTCTTTGTCTACTTTACTAGGATTAACTACCTTATACCACCCTGCTGCTTCAGCCATATTTGATAAAGAAATGTCAAGGTCAACAAAAATCGTTTGCTTTCTTGTTTCTGGCCCAATCATTAATTCCTTTTCATCATCAATCTTTAATTCTAAATCGATAATTTGGTGAAGCATTTTAGTAATATCTAACATTGCTATGCCTCCACAATAAAATCTACTGCTTATTCTTCCTCATTAGAAGTTGGATCTTCTGATGGTTCTGCCGAAGATACTTCATCTGAAGATTCGTCTTCTGCTACTTCTGTCGTTGCTGGTGATTCTTCATCAACAATCTCCATATGATCTGTTCTCACGGCTAGAGCGGAACGGTTTGCCAAATACCACTCGCGAACCAGGTCGTAATGAAGCAATACATCAAAGAACGAAACTTGCTCATCCGAATCTTTAACTAAGAAGGCCCACTCTTGACTATAATCGTCCGGGTCAAAAGCAATGTCAAGTTTGGTACCTTGATCTAATAGTAACTCAGCCCCATTATTTCGTGGTAAATTCATCAACATGTAATCTTCATCAGCAGTCGCAACAAATAAACGATCAATTACTGTCAGTGGAAGTTCAGGCTTATTCAACATAAAGCGGCGATCATTTGCAGTTGCTAAAATGCCTAGATCAATCGTGAAATCAAGATCTTTTTGCAAGTATTTAGCAAAATCAATCAGAGGTTTAACCGCATCCCGTAACTCAAGGTCAGTATGCTGTTTAAGCGCATAAACGATAAAATAATTTACTAATGCGCGGTTATTAAATTGCATTAATTTATCTTCTAAGCTTAGATAGAAAAGTGGTTCATGCTGACTTTGCTCTGTAAAAGCCGCTTCTCCCCGACTATCGACCTCAAATTTAAAAATAGCTTCACCGCCAATAGCCGCAACAGTCGCTTCAAATTCATGGTTTAATTCATTTTCTGCAACATTAACTGCTGTATCTCCATGCATTTTTAATAGGTGATCCATAAAAATCAGATAATAGTCAGCCGCCTTATAGTGTGGCGGAAAATTAATAAACGCGTTTGCCAAATCCATTTTGGTTAGTTTATTAGCGGCTGATAATAGATTCTTAGCATCCTTAGTCTGGGCTAACTGGTCTAAAAGGTCAACATATTTTTGTCCAAGGCTTAAAACATCTTTAAAGGAATCAGAAAGAGCCTGGACCCGTTCACTAGGAGAAGTCACGATTCGATTATTGCTCATCGTCGTCCACCTGCTTTCCTTCTGATCCATTTAAACTGGCTAAATAATTAGCATATAAATTGCGATTAGCTAATTCGAAATCTTCAAAGCTGCCAAAAGTATCGATAATGCTCTTTTGCTCATAACTTAAAATCGTATTTTCTTTTGATAAGGATAGGACAACGCGTTCATTATCCTTAATAGTTTGGGCTGCATTACGAGCTTCTTCTTCTTGGTCCTCTAACTTTTGCAGCTGCTCAACCAGTTCCTGGCGACTCTCCTTGTTACGACTTGATTCCCAAATGCCAGATCGTGAACTAATTTCTTTTAATTGTTCTTGAAGGGCTTCTTTACGTTCCTCACGTTCTCGTTGATGATCAATCAAATCTTGGAGACGGTCATTTTCACTAGAGATTTTACTAATCCGGTCACTATTGTAACGTTTATTGTCACGCGCTAATTCAAAAGCCGTCCGTAATTTATCATATTCTGTTTGGTCAAAAGAAAAACGAACATTCAAAACGTCTAATTCACCAAATTGACGGCGATTCCACCAGTTACCAAAATAAATCCGGTAGTGACCAGTTTGATATTCTTCATAATAAAAGAAGGGATAGGTTTTACCCAAATATTTAATTAAGTTTTCACTAAGGTAATTACTTAATTGATCAGCCAAATCATCGACTAGGTTCATTACACCTTTATCATTTGGTTGTTGTTCCCGATGTTCAATCTCTTTAGCATAGCGTTGGTTATCTAGTAATTGGTAGATTTCCCGATCACGATGGTTTGAAATTGCATCATTAAAGCGTCGCAAATACTTTATCTTTGTAATAATTTGTTGATTGATGACTTGAGTAACATCAAGTGAATCACTATTAGTTTCTACACTCGCCATAAGCATGCTCCTTGTCTAAATAACTACCTATTATAATAAATAACTTTACTACCTTTTTTCCACTCTTTTTAAATTTTTTTCAAAAACTTTATATTTTTAGCACAGATCTGTTTTTTGAAGGTAAAAATAAAAGACTTTCCATAATGAAAAGCCTTTATTCCCTTATCCAATTATTCAAATATCAATGAACCCCTAACGATAATTTAGCAAAACGGCTCATCCGATCAATCGTCCAAGCTGGTTCCCAGACAAATTCCACATCAACGTTTTTTACCTCTGGAACCTCTTTTACCGCTTTAGTCACCATATCAGCCAATACATTTGTTAATGGGCATCCCATTGTCGTTAGCGTCATTTCAATCAAACATATTCCATCATTATCGAGATCAATTGTATAAACGAGTCCCAAATTAACAATATCGATATGAAGTTCAGGATCAATAACTGTTGCTAATCGTTGAACAATATCGTCCTTAATTGATTGTTTGTCTCTCATAATTAATTATTTTTCCAATACTTCTCAATAAATTGTTGTCGGCCACCAGCTTCTTCTAAGGCAAAACGCTGCGGATCTTTCTTATAAAAGCCCTGATGATAGTCTTCTGCGGGATAGAATGGCTGCGCATCCTCAATTGTTGTTACAATCTTTGCATCACCAAAACGGCCGCTTTCCTGTAAAGCCTTTTTTGACTCTTCTGCAGTTTTACGTTGTTCATCATTTTTAACGAAAATTACAGGACGATAATTGTCTCCCCGATCTTGGAATTGGCCACTTGCATCAGTCGGATCAGTTTGGTGCCAATAAATCTCTACTAAGTCTTTGTATGAAATTTTATCGGGGTCAAAAGTAATCTTTACTGCTTCTGTATGGCCTGTCGTTCCAGAACATACCTGCTCATAGGTTGGGTTGGCAACATGGCCACCCGTATAACCTGATTCAACTTTGTCAATTCCCGGATAAGTATCAAACGGCTGAACCATGCACCAAAAGCACCCGCCTGCAAATATTGCTGTGTCTAAATTCATATGTAGCAACTCTTTTCTTTTTTTAATACTTGTAATTAATTAGGATATCTGGATTATTTTTATTTTATCAAGAAAATCAGAAAAAACAATTTCAGTTTGCCCCCTCCATGCCCCCCATTTATTTAAGCGATCATGTTCATAATTGCATTTTTTATAGACTGAACTATAATATTAGTAACAGTTATTTTACTTTTGTTAATAACTGTTATTGTTGAAGCGTTTCAGAAAAAGAGGCGAAGTTATTATGGCACTTAGTAAGCAAGAACGTAAGGAAATGGCTCGTAAAGCTATGGAAAAGCGTGGCAGCAAGAAGCCAGATGGTTCTGGTTTTGCAAAGATTGATGCTGACGCCAAGAAACTGAGCGAATAACTCTTTTGAAGCAATTCACTTATATATTAAAGAGACAGAGATGTGTTAACACCGCTGTCTCTTTTCTTTTAAGCATTATTTTGTTCTTTTTCACAAAATTCCGCAAGACGATCCATTCCCTTTTTAATCTGCTCAATACTTGTAGCATAACTAAAGCGAAGATATCCTTCCCCACCTTTACCAAAGTTTGATCCAGCCGTTACGGCAACTTTGGCCTCATTAGCAAGTTGATAAATTAGCTTATTGTCATCCTGATCAAGGAATGGTGGAATCTTGGCAAAAATATAAAATGCGCCCATTGGTTGACTACATTCAAAGCCCATCTCTGTAAGCCGCTTATACATATAGTCACGCCGTTTAATATATTAGGCGTCCATTTCCTTTGTTGCCTCGTCCCCAGCCTTTAAAGCGGCTTCTGCAGCATCCTGGACAAATGTTGCGATATCCGTCACAGCAAATGCATGAACCTTGAACAGCAGATCGGTTACTTTAGCTGGTGCGCAAAGGTATCCAATCCGCCACCCGATCATTGCATAGGACTTCGAAAAATCATTAGCCAAAATTGTCTGGTCTGGAATGATCTTAGCCATGCTTGAGTATTCACCGTCATAGTTTAATTCACTATAAATTTCATCACAGATTGCAAAGATTGGCTTACCCTTAATTAAGGCTGCTAATTCATTTCTGCTTGAGTATAGGCAATTCCAGTCGGGTTAGAAGGGTTAACGAAAATACCTCCTTTTACTCGATCATCATATTTATCTAGATACTGTTTAAGAAGAGCAGGCGTTAGTTTAAACCCAGTCTTGGATGTATCTACTTCTACTGGCGTCCCTCCAGCAATCATTACATCAGGCGTGTAGATTGAGAAAGTAGGCGTTGGAACTAAAATTATATCTCCCGGATTAGTAATTGCAGTAATTGCAACAGAAATCCCTTCTGTTACTCCTTTTGTAACAAGAATCTCTGTTGCAGGATCGTACTGAAGGCCATATTTATTAGCCAACGTATCGGCAATCGCTTGACGCAATCCCACTGTTCCACGTTGGGGAGCATAGTGAGTTCGATTGTTTTCAATGCTCTCAATTCCGGCCCTTTTAACATATTCTGGTGTGTCAAAATCAGGTTCACCAATTGTAAACTTAATAATTCCTGAAATTTTTGAAACGTATTGGGAAAAATCAAATACTTTTAACGTTGGAACATCATTTAAGATCTTCCGCATATGTTCACTCATTTCAACTATTTTACTTAAGATCCCCTTTTTACTAACTACATATTTTAATTATATGACAGTTTAAAATAAAAAGCATAGAACAACATCGATTAGCTGTTGTCCTATGCTTAACTTTATAAAATTAGTTTTCAAATGCTTTGATCATCCGGTCAAGCAATTCAATATCTGTATCACGTGAATAAATATCCATAATTTCATAGATTTGTGGTGCAGAAGTTGAACCAGTAAAGGCAAGGTTTAATGGGAAGTATAAACCACGACCCTTAATACCAGTGTCCTTACCCACTTCCTTAATAGCTTGACTGTAATCAAGGTCATCGCCACCGTTTTCAAGTTTAGCCTTTAAGCCCTTAAGAACAGCTAAAACATCTTCATTAGCGAAGTCTTCGTTGTCCTTAAGCAAATCATAGTTGAATGATTGGTCAAGAACCGTGTAGTATGACCATGCATATTGAATAACTTCAAGAAGCTTATTAATATCCCGTTGGTGAACTTTAATTGTCTTCTTAAGCAATTCAGTCAATTGATCTTCTGGAATACTTTGAAGGCGCTTAGCTTCTTCAGTTTCGCCTTCCTTAATTAATTCCATTGTCCGATCAGTTAATTTATCGATCGACATACTCTTAATGTATTGAGCATTCATCCAATCAAGTTTCTTTTGATCGAAGTATGCTGGTGCCTTTGACATCCGTTTTGGATCGTACACCTTAATCAACTCTTCTTTAGAGTAGATTTCACGTTCGCCAACTGGAGACCAACCTAGGAATGCAATAAAGTTAAAGATTGCTTCGTGAAGGTAACCGTGCTTCTTGTATTCACTAATGAATTGAAGGGTATCTTTATCACGCTTACTTAACTTCTTACGAGTCTTTGGATTAAAGATCAATGGAATGTGGCAGAAAGTTGGGTGATCCCAGCCTAATGCTTCATAAATAGCAATTTGCTTTGGCGTATTTGAAATGTGATCAGCGCCACGCAAAACATGGGTAATGTCCATGGTGTGGTCATCAACTACTACGGCAAAGTTATATGTTGGCATTCCATCACTCTTTTCAATGATGAAATCACCACCAAGGTTGTCAGAGTTAAATGAAACATGACCACGTGCAATATCGTCCCATTCGTAATCATGGTCTTTAGGGAAGTGGAAACGAATAGTTGGCTTCAATCCCTTTGCTTCAGCAGCCTTTTGTTCTTCTTCACTCTTGCCATACCAACGACCATCATAATGAGGAGGTTCATTGTTAGCCTTTTGCCGTTCACGCATTTCAGCTAATTCTTCCTCTGTTGAGTAATCCTTGTATGCAATGCCCTTGTCTAATAATTCTTGAATGTATTTGTGGTAAATACCTTCTTTATTCCGTTCACTTTGACGGTAAGGGGCATACTTTGGATTTGGCTTATTTGGACCTTCATCCCAGTCAATTCCTAACCAGTGAAGATTTTCACGTTGGCTAGCTTCACCATCTTCAACGTTCCGCTTGGTATCGGTATCTTCAATCCGTAATACCATCGTTCCATCGAAGTGACGTGCAAATAAATAATTAAATAATGCTGATTGAGCATTTCCGATATGTAAGAAACCTGTTGGGCTAGGTGCATATCGAACTCTGACCTTTTGATCCATTATCTAAGACTCTCCTTTAGTAACTAATCGAAATATAATTCCGATTTAAAATTGGTTGCTAGTTTAACTAGCAGTCCTTAAAAACGTACTATCCACATTATAATAACACGCTTTTATTGCAACAAATATAATTGTATATGAAACAACATATTTGTCAATTAACTAGTTGATTTCGCATGAAAAACACTTAGCAAGTAATCCTGCATAAGTGTTTTTTCATTGCTTATTAACTTATTGTCATTAATTAGTATTGTTCCATATAGTGTTGCCGTTCCCAGTCAGAAACGTGTTGACGATATGAAGCATATTCACGAGTCTTGGCTTCCATAAAGCTGTTATAGAGGTGTTCACCCATTGAACTCTTGATAACCTCATCGTTAGCCAAAGACTTTAATGCGTTGTGTAAAGTATCTGGTAAATCATGAATATCTTTTTCAGCTCGTTCTGCTTTCGTCATCGTATAGATGTTTTCATCAACGTTATGAATTGGTGGTAAGTTGTTGCGTAAACCATCTAAACCAGCTTCAAGAACAGCAGCGATTGCAAGATATGGGTTAGCTGATGGATCTGCTGACCGTAACTCAAGTCGTGTTCCCATTCCACGATCACTCGGAATTCGCACAAGTGGTGACCGATTAGAAGTTGACCAAGCAACATAAACCGGTGCTTCATAACCTGGAACCAATCGCTTATAAGAGTTGACGATTGGGTTGCAAATTGCAGTGTAGCTTCGTGCATGCTTCATCAAACCGCCCAAGAAATGGTAAGCAGTTGCGGAAAGCTTATCTTTATCATTTTCATCAAAGAAGGCGTTAGTGCCATCTTGACTAAACAATGACATGTTGAGGTGCATTCCTGAACCATTAATACCAGAAAGCGGCTTAGGCATAAAGGTGGCATGGAAACCATACTTCTTAGCAATTGTTTTAACAACGAACTTAAATGTTTGGATGTTATCAGCGGCTTCTAAAGCATCTGAGTACTTGAAGTCAACTTCATGCTGACCAGGAGCAACTTCATGGTGAGCAGCTTCAACATCAAAGCCCATCTTTTCAAGAGCTAAGACGATGTCACGACGGCAATCTTCACCAGGATCTGCTGGTTCCATGTCAAAGTAATTTTCCTTATCGTTAAGATTGGTAGTTGGGTTACCCTTTTCATCAGTCTTGAAGAGGAAGAACTCTGGCTCAGGTCCAATGTTAAAGTCTTTGAAGCCCATCTTCCGCATATCTTCAAGAACCCGCTTTAAATTGTTACGGGGGTCACCTTCAAATGGAGTACCATCAGTCTTGTAAACACTGCAGATTACCCGCGCAACCTTCCCGTGTTCAGCACCCCAAGGGAATGCAAGCCAAGTGGACATATCTGGGTAAAGATACATGTCACTTTCTTCAATCCGAACAAATCCATCAATTGAAGAACCATCAAACATAATTTTGTTATCCATCAATTTATCTAACTGACTAACTGGTAAGTCAACGCTCTTAATCGTTCCTAATAAGTCAGTAAACATAACTCGTAAGAAATGAATATCTTCATCCTTTACCATTTGGCGAACTTCATCTTTTGTAAATACGTGTTTACCCATAAAATTTCATTCCCTTTCATACAATCTCCACAGAAATAATAGATGACCATACCAATCTATCTAACATCTGCTTCTCTCCTTAACACTGTGACTTAGAATAACAATAGACAGGGCATAAGTCAATTCTATTTAAGAGCTTTATTTTAATAAAAAAAATCTTTCCTTCCGTACTTTATTTTTTTAACCAATCATTTATAAACTGCTTAATTTGATTAATATCATCGGGATGACGCAAAATATCAAACCAGTGAGTATCAGCCTTATTTCTAAACCACGTTAACTGTCGTTTGGCATAATGGCGAGAATCCTGCTTAATTTTTTCAATCGCTTCGTCAAGACTAATCTCGCCATGAAAATAAGGAAATAATTCATGGTACCCAATCCCCTTACCTGCCGGCAGATCTTCCCCTCCTTGATCAAATAACCATTTTGCTTCTTCTAACAAGCCGTTTTGAATCATCAAATCAACTCGCTTATTGATCCGGTCATATAAAACAGGGCGTTCAGTAGTCAGGCCAATTAAGAGAAAATCATTTGTTGCTTTGAACTGGGGTTGGTTGGAAAATAATTGACCCGTTTTCTTAATTACCTCTAAAGCCCGGATAACCCGGCGAGTATTAGACTTGGGGATCCGAGTACTAGCTACTGGATCCAAGTCGTTTAATTGCTCCCAAACGTACTCGGCTCCCTTTTCTTCAGCAACCTCTTTCCAATGGTTACGAATGTCGAGCGTTTGTTGATCAAACTGGTCACTTCCCAATGCTAGATTATCTGTTAAGGTTTGAAGATAAAATCCAGTTCCGCCTGCAATAATCGGTAAATGATTACGTTGAGCTATTTCGTCTATTTTTTGGTCAGCAAGTTTCTTAAAACGGGCTGCAGAAAAACGCTCTTCAATATTGCAGATATCAATGAGGTGGTGCGGCACATCCCCCATTTCTTCGGGAGTAACTTTTGCCGTTCCAATATCAAGGCGGCGATAAACTTGCATCGAATCACCAGAAATTACTTCCCCATCAAATTCATGTGCCAGTTTTATTGATAGTGCAGTTTTTCCTACAGCGGTTGGACCGACAATTGCGATTACTTTATTCATCTTAACTCTCCAATTTTTATAAATTTTATGCTAAAACCTGTCCTTCTCACTGGTAAAACGCCATTAATTCTTGCATAATGGAGGTAACCTATAAATTCGAGGAGGTTTTATGTTATGAAACAATTAGCAAAAGGTATTTTAGTTGGTAGTTTAGCAACAGTTGCTGCCATTGCTAGCGGGGTTCTTACTTTCCATAAAACTGTCATTAAACCAGCGGAAGAAGAAGAAAAGTTTGATCAAAACCGTCGAGCTGCTATCCGTAAGGGCCGCTCAGCACACCAACTTTAATTTTATTTAAGATTCAAAACAAGAAGCCATGTAGCGACGCGAAGCTAGTTTCATATTATCTTGCTATTGTTCGTGAAAGCAGTTGAGGCTGGAAGAAAACTTTGTTTTCTTCCAGCCTCTTTTATTGGTTAAATTTTACAAGAGGCTAAATTCCAAACGTTAGCAAATGATTGTTTAGAATCCTCAACCATCCTGATAAAAAGCATACAAGATACTTTTTTAATACTTGGACTTCTTAGTTTTACCGTCCCACGCACGATAACCATCTTTTAAGATATAAAGGTGGTTATACTCATGCTTACCTAAAAATGCAGCGGCCTGGGTACTTAATGTCATTCCTTCATCATATAAGTAAACCGGCAAGTCCTTCCGCAATTCGCCATATTGTTGACGAAGATATGGATAAGGCAAGTTACGTGCACCAAGAATGTGACCTTGTTTAAAGTCATTTTCTTGTCGCAAGTCAATAACCTGTGCTTTTCGCATTCCTTGCTTAAAGTCATCTTGACTAAGGACAGTTGCATATCTCTTTCGACGGTAAGTCTGAAATGCCCAGCTAAAAATCCATACTAACAAGATGATTATAATGACTGCATTAAGAATCATCAAGCCAGAGCTAACTCCAAGTACCACGATCATTTCCCCTTACAAATTAATCTGCGTTTACAAACTGACGAGCTAATGAAGCAGCACCGATAACACCAGCATCATTACCTAATTCAGCCAACTTCAATTGAGTTGAAGTCCGAACTGTTGGGAAGGCAAATTTTTCAAAGTTTTGCTTTACCCGCTTCAAAAGGAATTCACCAGCTGCGGAAACTCCACCACCGATAACAAGGTATTCAGGGTTCAATGCGTTACTTAAGTTGGCAGTTGCTAAACCGAGGTAGAAGCAAACTTCATCAACAACAGTATTAGCAAGATAATCATTTTCCTTAGCAAGGTCAAAAACAATCTTGGCTGTAATTTCGTCACCGTTATCAATCATTGCCTTCAAACGACTGTTACCTTCATATTCTTCCGCCTTATCTTGAGCGATATGAACAATTCCAGTAGCGGATGCGTATTGTTCAAGACATCCATGGTTTCCACAAGTACAAAGGTATCCATCTGGCTTAACAATCATGTGACCAACTTCACCACCAGCACCAACGACACCGTGGATAAGCTTACCATTGGAGATAAGTCCACCACCAACACCGGTACCTAAAGTAATAAATGCAACATCGTCACCTTCATTACCAGCGCCCTTCCAACGTTCACCAAGTGCAGCAACGTTAGCATCGTTATCAAGAGCAAATTGCATCCCAGTGCCTTGTTCAATCTCTTCTTTAACATTTTGAGTTGTCTTCCAGTTTAAGTTGTAGGCACCAATAACGGTTCCCTTTTCACGGTCAATTGTTCCGGGAGTTCCCATTCCGATTCCAATAAATTGGTCTCGAGACATTTTATATAAATCAAGGTGGTGATTAATTGAGTTAATGATGTCTGGCACAATGTGTGAACCATCATCTAAAATGTTAGTCCGCAAAGACCACTTTTGTTGAATCTCACCGTTCTCCGTTAAAATTGCAAACTTGATAGTAGTACCACCAAGGTCAACACCAATTAATTTCTTAGCCATAATGATTCCTTTCCTGGGTAAGGTTTAATACAGTTTACCCCTTTTAATTCTCGTTTGTTCTTCACGATGTTCTTTACGCAAGACAATCTTTGCTTTTGTATAAGTTGAGTTATCTACAACTCCTGATTGATAGAGGTTATCGAGCTCAATAGCCATTAACTCAATATCATACAGTCGTTTACCCACATATACAAACACGTTGAATTCTTTTAATAGTTGCTGAACATCGTATAGTGTGCGGTAGTTTCTTGAGGCGATTGCCATAAATTATCACTTCAATTCTAGAGTCAAAATTACCAAACTTACCGTTAATACAGCTCCACTTAACAACCGTTTCAGGTAATCAACAGTTCCTAACATGGGAGCACCAACAATAAATACAATGAAAAAGCCACCAAATAGGCCGCCAATGTGTCCTACCAAGTCAACTCCTGACAGGAAAAAATCCATCACAATATTAATAATAATAAATAACACAAAAAAGTACGACTTAAGACGCGAACAATAACATTATGGTGAAAGCAAACACCCAACATTAAAAATGCGCCAAATAATCCAAAAATAGCAGTACTAGCACCAGCTGAAACTGTCGATGGCATGAAGACCGCGCTGGTAAGATTACCAAAAAACGCGCTGACAAAGTATATAATTACCATTCGCCAATGACCGAAAAACTCTTCAATGTAACGGCCAATATATAAAAGCGTAACGCTATTGACTACTAAGTGTGATAAACCAACATGAAGGAACACAGGTGATACTAAACGCCACCATTCACCTTCCCTGATTAAGGGCGTACTACGAGCACCCATATTCAGGAAGGTTACTGTATTAGTTGAGCCACCTGCATAAACTAACCAGCAATAAACTAATACCTGAAAAATTATTAAGGTAAGCGTCACGGGCGCCAATCTTAGTCCCTGTGTCCGCATCTTCTATATCCCCGGTAAATACAACACTTTATCTATTCGCTGATCGAATTCTTCTGGTTCCCATTCGTTTTCTTCAGCCAGTTGCGTTGTCAATGCCATTGAAACTTTAGGGCCCTTATAGTTTTTTAGGTAACGATCATAATAACCGCCGCCAAAGCCCAACCTGTTACCAGATGCGGTAAAGGCTACTCCAGGAACAACCATCAAATCAATCTCATCTGGAGAATAAACTTTGCCATCATGTGGCTCTAAAATACCAAAAGACGTCTCGTCGAAATCGGTATCCTCATTTAATTCAACAAATTCCATTTGACGATGGGGCAACGTCCGTGGAACAACAATCTGTTGGCCCTTATGACGCGCATGAAGGATAATAGGTTCAGTATCAATTTCAAAAGATTGACTTAAAGTAACAGCAATTGTTTTAGCCCCTGTCCATTCAGGTTGATCATATAGCAAAGATGCTAACTTTCGCTCTTCGTAAAGACGGGTGTTTAAATCTAATTGTTGAAGGCGCGCAATATATGCTTGTCGTAACTCTTTCTTTGAATAAGCCATTATGTTATGACCGCTCCTTTATAGTGAAGTAACAAACGGTATCAGATTTTATTATCACCGCTTGAGTGAATTTATGCAAGCGTTTTTTTATAAAAATAAATAAAAAGAGCCGGTCTCCCAGCTCCTTTATATGGTCATTACTTAGTTTCCCGATGTAATGTAACCTTTTGTTCCCGTGGACAGTACTTGTTTAATTCAAGACGATCTGGGTTGTGACGACGGTTCTTGCTAGTTAAGTAAGTCCGTTCGTGGCATGAAGTACATTCAAGTGTAATGTTGACACGCATTATTTTGACCTCCAAACTATTTCTTTTATTTAACGTGGTTATTTATCGTAACCCTAACTCGTACAACTATATCATTTATTCTTCTATTTGGCTAGTAATTTATCAAAGTTTGTTAAGGAAATTTCCTTGACAGTTTAATTAGTCACCGAAACCCTTGGGACTCTGAACAGTCTTCCAGTAGGCTTCAAAAATTTGTTTTGCCATTGTCAGGTTGGCACCACCATCGGAATTTGAAGCTCCTGGAATAGCCAAAGCAACTACAACTTGTGGATTATCAGATGGCGCAAATCCAGCAAAACTTAGCGTAGTTGTTGAGTGCGACTTGTAGTAGGTTTCGGCAGTCCCTGTCTTACCAGATACTGATGGTTTAACAGATGCCAACGCTTTACCAGTAACATAACGGTTAGAACCATGAACCACTTGATAAAGCCCTTGTTTAACGACATCAAAGTCAGCTTTAGAAGCAGGAATGGTTAATTGAACTTGGGGCTTTGTTGTATATTCAACGGCACCAAGTTGACCATTGGCTTTCGTACCACGGATTTCTTTAACAATGTATGGGCGCATCCGGTTACCACCGTTAGCAATAGTAGACATATATTGGGCAAGTTGAATCAAAGTATAACCATCATAGTTACCATATGACAAGTCAAGTGCTGAACCGATATGCTTTTGGTCAGCAGGTCCTGTATAACCGCTTGTTTCACCAGGCAAGTCGATTCCAGTTTTAACCCCTAGTCCAAACATGTTGAAGTAACCCCGCGCTTTAGCAAAAATACTTGGCTTCATCGTAATTTGCGCATTTGGTGTATATTTCATTCCTGCTTCTTTCATGAGTAGTTGCATCATATAAGAGTTGGAAGAAACTTCGAGCGCCGTTGCTGCATTAATTGCCATATTTGCTGATCCACCATGGTTAAACCATGATCCCTTAGATGAAGTTCCGGCAAGCTTAATTGGCATATCGGTTAAGGTATTATTTGTTGGCGTAATTACACCATCCATTAATGCCCCCATGACCATCGCCGGCTTTACAACTGAACCCATCGTAATTGGGTGGTTGATAGCACCAATTTCATCAGGGGTTTCTTTACCTGTTGCTGGGTCACGGTCAATTCCTGCCATCGCATAAATTGCACCGGTATTTGGATTCATTACTACTGCATATACCCCAGTAGAATACTGGTTTCCGGCAGCTGAGTAATTGTTTTTCAAAATCGATTGAACTTGCTTTTGGAATTTTGAATTAATCGTTAATACAAGGTTATCACCCTTCTTACCAGGGTACTTAGTCTTTTCTTTAGTTACATCATCTCCGTTAGTAGTAACTTCAGTTTGTGACTTCGAACCAGCTAAAGTTGATTGGAACTGTTTTTCCAGATAACTTTGTCCAACGCTATCATTTCGAGAATATCCTTGAGCAAGCAATGAGTTAACTTCATCACTTGGTAAACCAGTAGTTGAGACAGTTCCTGTTAACGATTGAATATCTGTACCTTGGGGGTAATTACGAGTCCAAGACGTTCCAATCTTTACCCCTGGTATTTCATTCAAGTGTTCTCCAACTGCTGCAAGCTCTTTAGCACTAACACCCGTTTCTTTAATATAAGTTGTCGAAAGGGAATATGCTCCACTCATTGCCGCATAAATTCGGGCATTATTCTTTTGCTGATCTGTAAGTTCCCATGAATCAGGATGCTTGCTCAAATATTCGAGAGCTTTATTATATTTAGTATCTTCAGAATCGGCATCTGAAGTCTTGACATGTTTCAAAACACTCTTAAGCCGCTCTTTATCAGCAAGGTAATAATCCTCTTCATTTCGATCAGTTAAGCGCGAATTTTTATTAGAAACAGACACATATTTTCCTAAACGATTAGCAATCTGATAGAGCTGATCAGTAGTTACATTAGCCCCTTTAGTATAGGTAATGGCTTGATGAGTTTGATTACCAACAAGAACATTCCCTTGTGAATCATAAACCATCCCCCGTTGTACATTATTCGTCTGCGTTGTTGTATCTGATCGCTTTACTTCCGCTTTAAATGATGTTCCTTGCAGAACTTGAAGATAAAACAGTCGAATAGTTAACGCTAATAACAAGATACCAACAATCCATAATAGCATGTTCAGCCGGAATGGAATAATTGACTGCGCATTTTGACGCTTTTTGGCACGTGAACCAAACAAGTTCATTATTCGATCAAAGAATTTCACAGTTTTATAATTCTCCTTCATCGTAGTGAATCTATTTTAACAAAAATTACCTGCTTTAACAGATAGTTACCACTACTAACGTGAAAATAATACTCTTTATTTTATAAGAAATGAAGAATTTATTCCAATGATTTAATGAAATTTAATGAACAATAGTAATGAATATCATTTTAAAAAAGGATATGATAATGTGGATGTGTCTATTTAATTGAGAGAAGGAGAATTTTGCTGTGTTTTTATATCAACATCATCGTTTATATCGACGCAAAATTTTGATTGCAAGTTTCCTATTACCAGTTATTTTGATGGCTTGCTATTTTGCATACCGTCAAATGACTCCCTTTGGCAAAAGCAGCTTATTAACCGTTGATCTCGGTCAACAATATGTCGATTTTTTCAGTTACCTTCGAAATACTATTCTCCACCATCCCAGCAGTTTCTTTTATTCGTTTAGCAAAGGACTTGGTGGCGAAATGTTTGGAACTAATGCGTATTACTTGCTAAGTCCATTAAACTTAATTTTGTTATTCTTCCCTGCTCAACACCTTGCAACTGGGATAACCATCGTTACACTCGTTCGATACGGTCTAGCGGGATTGAGTTTTGCTTGGCTAATGCAAAAAACGGATCTACAACAGGGGTGGCGAATTTTAGCATTCAGTACAGTCTACTCAATGAATGGCTGGATGATTGCCAACCAATTAAATATGATTTGGCAAGATGCTTTAATACTTTTGCCGTTAATTATTTGGGGACTCCTCAAACTTATTTATCAAAACCGTGTTGGAACTTATATCGCTTGGCTAGCCGTAATGCTGATTGATAATTATTATATGGGCTGGATGATTGCCATCTTTACTTTTCTATTTTTCCTCTGGCAAACACCAGCGTTAGCCTCATGGCGACAACGGGGAGTAATTTTTCTCCGCTATCTCGGCAGTTCGCTGCTTGCGGTGGGTATTTCAGCAGTCATTTTATTGCCAACTTTCTATGCCTTAATGCAAAGTAAAGGGATCTACACTGAAACCAAGATTCACAGCCGTTTTGAGTACTTTGCTCCTAAAATGCTTGGGAAACTTGTCCCCGGATCATTTAATTTTAATCAAATGCCAAGTGGTCAGCCTAACATTTATATCGGAATGCTATTAATGCTCGGTGCTTGTCTCTACTTCTTCAATAATCGCTTTGACCTTCGTCGTCGTTTGATTGGGGCAGCCATTTCTATTTTCTTTATTTTCTCATTCTGTTACGAACCATTAGATCTTTTATGGCATGCCGGCCAGTTTCCAGTTTGGTACCCTTATCGTTTTTCCTACCTTTTCTCTTTCTGGTGCATCTATCTTGCAGCTAAAGTGCTTCAACCTGATTTCAAAATAAAAAAGCGCAGTGCACTTATCCTGACGTTGCTTATTATCGCAATTTACTGGTATGTTGGTACGCTTAACTTATCGTATATTAATAGCAATCAACGGAATATCGGCTTATGCTTTTCGCTGATCGCTGTTAGTTGCCTTTGTATTCCCCGAACAAATTCACCGCGCTTATACGACGCGCTTCTTGTTCTCCTTGCTGTCTGTGATATTTCTATGAGTGGGTACACGGCGCTTAATAAGATCTCTTACGTTTCACAGCCTGAATTTGGCAGCTACACTATTGCTCTTGATAAAAGTGTAAAAAAACTAAAGAAGCATGATCCGAGTTTCTACCGCGTTGCCAAAACTTTTATGCGAACAAAGGATGATCCCTTCCAAGCAGACTTTAATTCTGGTGACCATTTTGGTTCGACCTTAGAGCCGCCAATTCCAGCCTTCATGGGTGCAATTGGGCAGCCAGATGGGGATGGTTTTGTTACGTATACTAATGGAACTCAAGTGAGTGATGCGCTTCTTGGTTACAAATACACTATGAATGCTCGGAACACGTCAGCCGGACAGGCATTACCCCTATCAGGTTTCCGTCCTGATTGGTACAGTTACCCATTAGTAGGATCAACTTCGGCAGTCAATCTCCGTGAGAATCCACATGCTCTTCCGATCGCATTTGGAGCTAATGCCGCCATCCTTCACCTTCAACGGACAACAATGGATCCGTTAAACTATCAGTCACAGATTTTCCAAACGCTTGCCGGTCGTCCAACACTTCATTCATTATTTGCCGTTCAAAACTTTAATTCCGTCAAATTCAATAATGTTCAAAGTGCTAAGCAAATTACTGGCACGATCTTTAGAAAGCAAAACCTGCTTAAACCAGCATCAGTTCAGCTAGAATTTATTCCGCCAACCAACGATTCTTACTACTTAACACTCGGACCAAACGTTGAGGATAATGCCACAATTACGATGAATAACAAAAAATTCACCCAATATGACACCTTTCGTAATACGGTAGTAATCAACGTTGCTCATGATCAAAAAGGGCAAAAAGTCCTTGTCAATTTGCAACTAAAGAAAGCTACACTTTGGATGCAAAACGTTAGTATCTATCAACTAAAGCAACGGCCATTTATGGCAAGCTTAAAGACTCTCCAAGAATCTCCCTTAAAGATTAGTTCATACCGTAGTAATCAGATCGTTGGTACAGTCAATCTCCAGCGAAATCAGCGAGTATTGATGACTACTATCCCTGCTGCCAAAGGTTGGCACGTTAAAGTAGATGGTAAGTCTACTACTCCACAAACCGTGCTTAATACGTTTATGGCTATTCCAATGAGTCCCGGAAAGCATCGGGTTGAATTTTATTATCGGCCACCGTTTCTCATTCTCGGGCTTATAATTACAGTTATAAGTCTCGGTTTAACTGGTTGGTGGGTTAAGAAAGAACATCAAACAAGGACAATGTTTGATTAACAATAAAGCTCTTTAGCATACTATCATTAGAATAGTTTATGCTAAAGAGCTTTTTCACTATATAAAAAATTAATGCTGAGATGCTCCAGTAGAGGCATCAGCCTTATTATCGGAATGGTCATCAGCGTCATTAACAAATCCAGCTACGTCAGGTGTATCGCCATCTTCATGTTGAAAATGAAAAACCGGTCCGTCGGCTTGCGGATCATAGTCAACAGTAGTTATAAGATCCTTAAAGAACCACTCATCTAGCGAATCAATGTGATAGTTAATACCATCCTTTTTAACCTCTAAAATTGGATCAACTGGTTTATCTTCACGAGTGAATCCTTGCGAAAAGCCATGATGGACTTCGGTTTGGCCATAGGTTTTACCGTAAAACTTTATTCCATTTCCTAATTCTAATCCCATTTCGTCACGAAACCATTGACTTGCAGCATCAGTAATAATCAATTTCATTTTTCTTCCCTCCAACGTTCAGTGATATCGCTTTCATATATCCTACTATAGCATAGTAGAAAAATAATACCAATAAGAAAAGCGAGATTGAGAAATCAACAATATTCCTCGATCTCGCTTAAATCATTTTAATTAATCAACCTTGATAATCTTTAACTTGATTGTCCCATTTGGAACGTCAACATCGACAACTTCACCGACTTTGTGTCCTAAGAGACCCTTTGCCATTGGAGATTCATTAGAAATCTTACCATTGAATGGATCAGATTCTGATTCACCAACAATTTGGTATTCTTCTGGTTCTTCATCTGGCAATTCTTGAATAGTAATTGTCCGACCCATAGATACTTCATCCTTATCGACATCTTCATTATCGATAATTTCAGCATATTGAAGCATGTTTTCAATTTGAGCAATCCGGCTTTCAACCATTGCTTGTTCGTCTTTTGCTGATTCATATTCTGAGTTTTCAGATAAATCACCATAACTACGAGCAATCTTTATCCGCTTAATAACTTCTGGTCGACGCTTCAAGCGATATTCTTCAAGTTCATCTTCAAGCTTTTTCTTCCCTTCAAGGGTCATTGGAAAAGTTTTTTCTTCAGCCATTATAAACACTCCTCATAATTTATCCAGTGCAACATTACCATTTCTACTTCAGCTTGTAAACACCTATTGTAATTCCGTATGTCCACGTTTTACCAAAATATCACGGATCTTTGTAGACAATAGGTCAATTGCAACTTGGTTTTCGCCACCTTCTGGCACAATAATGTCAGCGTAGCGTTTAGTTGGTTCAACAAATTGATGGTACATTGGCTTAACCGTAGCTAAATATTGCGTAATAATTGAATCAAGAGACCGTCCACGCTCTACCATATCACGTTGAATCCGGCGAATAATCCGAATGTCATCATCTGTATCAACGTAAACCTTAATATCCATTAAATCACGTAAACGCTCATCATCAAGAATTAAGATTCCTTCCAAAATAATAACATCGGTTGGTTCTACATGAACGGTTTTGGCTGAACGTGTATATTGTGCATAGTCATATACCGGCATCTCAATAGCCTTATTACTTCGCAAATCCGTTAGTTGCTTAATTAAAAAATCGGTATCAAATGCAAGTGGATGATCATAATTTACTGCTTTACGTTCATCCATTGTCATATCTGACTGATCATTATAGTAAGTATCTTGGTTAATAATCTGGATCGCTTGCCCATGCAATTGGTCATAGATTTTATTACTTACCGTTGTCTTTCCACTACCGGAACCACCTGTAACACCAATAACTACTGGACGCTTATTCTGTTGAATACTCATCAATTTGTCTCCCTCATAAAACTTTCTAATCTGAAATAGTATATAGCACTCTTTTGTGATGCGCAAGATAATTACTAATTTAAATTATTAAAGGTGGGGTGAAAGGGAATATTAATGCATCACAACATAGTAATTTCCAGGGAAGTATTGTTGGTCAGTAATTTTAACTGTTTCATTTTCATTTGGTGCTTGAATAATCCGACCATCTCCAAGTGAAATGGCAACGTGATATGGCGCATCATCAGAACCGTAGAAAACAAGGGCCCCATATGGCGCGTTTAAAACATTATCGTGAATATGTGGTCCTAAAGCTTGTTGTTCATACGTCGTCCGTTGTGGAATACCGTAACAATATTGAACCAACCCAGAACAATCAAATCCACCTGGCTTATTACCACCCCATACATAAGGGGTTCCTAAATAAGACATTGCCTTGTTAACAGAATCTTGTAGACTTTGACTGTTCTTGCTGGCTTGATCCTTTTTCTCAGCATTATTAGCAGGTGTTTCATTTTTATCTTTGATTGGAATTGTCAACTTTTGTCCCACAAAAATCAACTCTTTATTTTGCAAGTGATTAGCGGTTGCAATATCATTCGCACTAACATTATACTTTTGAGCAATCCCATTCAAACTATCACCAGCATTGACCGTGACAGTCGTATCAGCCTTTGCAGTTACAGTGCCCATTGCCATTGCGCCAGCTACCCCTAACGACGATGCAAGAATTTTCTTTGTTGTTGATTTCATTATTTCGTTTATCCCTCTTTATATTAAATATCATTATTTTATTATCAAACTATTAATAAAATAGCAGAAAATTTTCAGCGCTTCAACCACTAATTATTAGTTTAGTGATTAGCCCTATAATATAAATACGTAAAAAATAATTATTTGCACTAAAAAAGAGTCTGGGAGAAAACTTTTGTTTTCTCCCAGACTCTTTTTTATGAACAATAGAAAGGTAACGTGGAACTAGCTTCGCGTCGCCACAAGGCTCGAGTCTAAGTACGGGCGATAATCAGCCCGTGCCGTGCTAATCATCGTCCTAGCTTAGCCAACCGCCTTGTCGAGGAGGTTATTTCCCACTCTCTTTAACTTTTAACGAATTTCTGCATCAACTTTATCTTGCAAGTAAGCAGTAACCTTATCAAAGGCCGTGTTTACTTGGTCTTCAGTTAACGTTCCTTTATCATCTTGATAAGTTAAAGTATAAGCTAATGACTTCTTGCCAGCAGGAAGGTGAGAACCAGCATAAACATCAAATAGGTGAATGTCCTTAAGGTAAGCACCACCCTTTTGCCTAATTGCCTCTACAATTGTTGCATTTTCAACATCATCATCAACCAAGAGAGCAATATCGCGAGTGATTGAAGGATACTTACTAATAGGTGTATATTCATTTTCAATCTTTGGTACAGCCAGTAATAATTCTAGATTTAATTCAAATACATATGTTTCTGGAATCTTATATTCCTTAGCAGTTTGTGGATGAACTTGACCGATGAAGCCGACTAATTGGTCATCAACCATAATATCAGCTGTTCGTCCTGGGTGCATTTCTTGACGATCACTAGTTGGAACATAAGTAATCTTCCCAGCAATCCCCATATTCTTAAGGTAACGTTCAACGATCCCCTTTAATTGGAAGAAATCAGCCGGTTGATCCTTCTTATTCCAACTATTAGCTACCATTTGGCCAGTAACCGCAGCTGCAAGGTGTTCTTGTTCTACTGGACGTTCATCCCCCATTGGCAGGAATACTCGGCCTTCTTCATATAATGCTACGTTATCAACATTCCGCGCCACGTTATAAGCAATATCATTAAGCAAGCCACTAACAATATTCATCCGGGTAGCTACATGGTCAGAACTCATTGGGAAGTCGAGTTTCATCGGTTCAGCAAGTGGCTTAATTTGGAACTGCTTAGCCTTCTCAACAGTTGTTAAGGAATAACTAATTGCTTGAGTTAAGCCCATTCCTTCGAGATCATGACGACTTGCCCGAATAAACCGTTGACGTGGAGTAAGTCCTCCCCGGTTACGCGTCATCGTTGGTAAAGTAGACGGTAAGTTATCATAACCATAAATCCGCGCAATTTCTTCATAAAGATCAGCTGCCAGGCTAATATCCCACCGTCGTGCTGGAGCAATCACTGTTAATTGATCGTCATCATCAACAGTGTAAGCAAATGCCAAGCGATCAAAAATGTCAGTAACTTGTTCCATGGTTAATGAAGTTCCCAGAACATGATTAATCTTCGCAAGGGATAGTTTGATTGGGGTATCAACTGCTAGCGCTTCACTACCAGTAACAATTCCAGCAGTAATCGTTCCCCCAGCAAGCTCCTTAATCATTTCGGCTGCTTCATTCAATGCGGTTTCAACGGTTGCTGGATTGATTCCACGTTCAAACCGCATTGAAGATTCACTATGAAGATCTAAGCGCCGGGCTTGCTTCCGGACCATTACTGGATCAAAAATGGCTGCTTCAAGGGCAACAGTTGTCGTATCATCACTTACTGCAGTTCCTTCTCCACCCATCGTTCCCGCAAGCGCAACTGGCTGATCATCGACAGTTACAACAATATCATTTGCTTTTAAGGTTTGTTCATCCCCGTCTAATGTAATAAACTTTTCACCTTCATTAGCGTGGCGAACCCCAAAGTTTTTACCAGATAATTGATCATAATCATAACTGTGGAGTGGTTGACCATATTTAAGAAGGACATAGTTAGTCACATCCACAACATTATTTACAGGACGAATACCACTGTTCCATAAGCGAATTTGAAGCCATAGTGGACTTTCGGCAATTTTAACGCCCTTGATTACCCGTAATTTATAAGTTGGTGCAATCTTAGTATCATTAATTTCTGCTTGGAGAAGGTCCGCTGTCTTTTCAGTGCCTTCTTCTTTAATCGTAATTTCTTTAAAATGTGGCTTTAATCCATAAAAGGCAGCGATATCATTAACATTTCCATAAATACTAAGCATATCTCCACGGTTAGGAGTTACGTCTGTATCGATGATCGTATCGTCCATTCCTAAGTACTTAAATACAGGATCACCATTTTTAGCATCATCTGGTAAGAAGTAGATACCATCTTCGTAATCTTTAGGCGCAATCTTGTCGCTAAAGCCAATTTCTTGAAGAGCACAAAGCATTCCATTTGACTCAACACCGCGGATCTTGCCACGCTTAATCTTTTGGTTATCAGCAATTCGCGCACCGTGAAGGGCAACGATTACCTTTTTACCTTCTTGGACGTTCGGGGCACCACAAACAATTTGAATCGGTTCTTCTTCGCCAACATCAACTTGACAAACATGGAGATGGTCTGAGTCAGGGTGATTTTCACATTTTACTACTTCCCCAACAACAATCTTTTTTAATCCGTCGCTCAGTGAGTAAACGTCATTAATGTCCACAGAGGTACGAGCAATCTTTTCAGCTAAATCTTGAGGGGCAACATCTAAATCAAGGTATTCTTGAAGCCATTGATATGATACTTTCATTTCACATTATCCTTTCTGGTCAAATTGGTTAAGGAAGCGGACATCATTTTGGTAGAAGTTACGGATATCATCAACACCGTACTTCAGCATGGCAAAACGATCTGGTCCAAGTCCAAAGGCAAAACCGCCGTATTCTTCTGGATCAACGCCTGACATCTTAAGCACATTTGGATGAACCATTCCGGCACCAAGAACTTCAATCCAACCAGTTTGTTTACAAATTGCACAACCCTTGCCAAGGCAGTTGAAACAAGTAATATCTGCCTCAACTGATGGTTCAGTAAATGGGAAGTAACTTGGTCGCAAGCGAACCTTTAACTTGTCACCGAAAAGGTTTTGAGCAACGGCCTCAAGAGTTCCCTTCAAATCAGCCATGGTAATATTTTTACCAACAACCATCCCTTCAATTTGGTGGAATTGGTGACTGTGGGTTGCATCATCAGTATCACGCCGGTAAACCTTACCTGGTGAAATCATCTTTAGTGGGCCTTGACTAAAATCATGTTTTTCGAGCATCCGTGCTTGCATTGGTGACGTTTGGGTCCGCATCAAAACAGATGGCGTAACATAAAATGTATCTTGCATATCACGAGCTGGGTGATCCTTTGGCAAGTTTAACTTTTCAAAGTTATAAACTTCTTGTTCAACTTCATCCCCAACTGCTACTTCATACCCCATTGATACAAACAAGTCCACAACTTGGTCAATGATTTGTTGAATAACATGGGGTTGCCCTTGTGCTACTGGTGTTCCAGGAAGAGTAACATCAATTGTTTGGGCTGCTAACTTAGCATTCATGGCGGCCTGTTCTAGCTCAGCACGCTTTTCTTCAATCGCAGCTGATAATTCATCCCGCACCTTGTTAGCAAATTGCCCTACTTTAGGACGTTCTTCAGCACTAAGATCACGCATGCCCCGAAGAACTGAAGTAATCGGTCCCTTCTTTCCCAGCATCTTGACGCGGATTTCATTAATTCGCTTTAAATCCTCTGATTGTTTAATATCTTGCAATCCTTCTTCACGAAGTTCGGCTAATTTCTCTCTTAGTCCCATATTTTCACTCCTTAATTCAAAAAAGCCTCATCCCAATATAGGGACGAGGCTTCGCGGTACCACCCTAGTTTGTAGGAACAAATCCTACACACTCAAATAATCAATAACGGTGATTGGCCGGAATACCATTACGTATCAGCTCCGAAAGTGAAATTCGCCTTAGATCACTGATTGCAATTCTCAGCTCATGGTTGCAACTCTCTAACAGGATCGTCTAGCTACTAGCTCTCATCATCGCTTTTAATTCAATTACATATTCTAGACAATCATCTGTAAGGCGTCAAGCGTTATTTTTAAATCCACTTGTCACTCCATGCGTGAACAGCTTCCATGACTGGACGCAATTCTTGACCACGTTCAGTTAGCGAATAGTCTACCCGACTAGAACCTTCGTAAGTGTTGCGAATAACAATTTGTTCGTCTTCAAGTTCTTTTAATCGTTCGCATAAGACCCGATCACTGCACTTTGCAATGCTACTGGCAATATCTTTAAACCGCATGTTGCCATTTTTAAGCAGCACCTCAATGATTAACCCGTTCCATTTCTTTCCCAAGATCATAAATGTACGTGTAAATTTTGGACAAAGTTTACAGTCTTCATCAAGTGCCTTTTCTGCTACTAATTGTTCCATAATTTAACTCTCCTTCTCCTCTACCAAGTTGTTTGCATCCGACGTTTCTTAATCTTCCGACGCATTTTTGCACGTAGCGGTCCAAAGAACTCATGCTCTGCTTCGAAATCGTCAACTAGCGATACAATTAAGCTCTCTGGATAGCGTGGTACTGCCAACGTTGCGCCAAACATATGTTTAAGGATAATATCCTTTTCTTTTTTATTTAATGGGGTTAGCTTTTCAGCATTGCGTAATGCAACTCGGGGATGAATAAAAGCATGAGTCCCTAGATTAAACTTAGTCGTCCGCCAATCATAATAAAAGAGATCATGCAAGAGACCTGCCCGCGCAGTACTGCGATAATCAAGATGCATTTTTTTAGCAATTTTGTAGCTATCATACGAAACCGCAATAGAATGTTGCAGGCGGGTAGAGTGATGATGCTGAGTATAGTTCGCTAGCTTTTGGACAGCTGGCTGGGCTAAAAGATCGGCAACAATTGAAACATACTCTTTATCGGTGCGCCATTCATTTTTTGATTTCATGTAATACCCCTTTTCTATATTATTGCAATTATCATACACGATTTTAACGAGAAAATAAATTAATTTAATCTAGATTTTGATTAAGCTGAAACATTAAGATTCCTGCAGAGATAGCGACGTTAAGCGATTCGGCTTCACCACGCATTGGGATATAGAGGTTATCAGTTGTCTGTGAAAGAAGATCATCGCTCATCCCCTGTCCTTCATTGCCCATGATTAAGGCAAAAGTATCACCGGGATCAACAGTCCGGAAGTTTTTGGCTTGGGGATTCAGTTGTGTTCCATACGCCGGAGCATTGATTGATTTAAAATCATCAATCCACTTTCTTAAGTCACCCTCAAACATTTGAAGGTGGAATTGGCTTCCTTGCATTGAACGAACAACTTTAGGACCAAATAAGTCTGCTGAGCGTTGTCCAACTACTACTCCAGTAAATCCTGCGGCATCTGCTGTCCGCACCATTGTCCCCACGTTTCCTGGATCTTGAACCCGGTCGAGGAAAAGCCATGCCCCATGCAATGGCCCTGCTGGTAAACGATGAGAATCTGGTAAAGCAACAACCGCGGCAATTCCCTGGGGCGTTACCGTATCAGTAATATGCTTCATGATCTCTTCAGTAACTTCATAGGTTGCATTAGCCATGCCTTCCAGTTCTGGATGAGCAGCTAATTGTTCAGTTGTCCCCACTACTTCTAAAAGCTCGATTCCAGCTTTAGACGCTTCTTGAACTAAGTGCCAGCCATCTAACAGGTAAGTACCAGTCTGGCGTCGTGCTTTTTTGGTTTGTAGCTTTTTCCAATCTTTAACGTGCTGATTGTGAATTGATGTTAATTGTTCCATATAATTTACATGCTCCTTCTTGTTAATTAAATTATACCATGTTCCTGTTGTACAATTGTTATTAACTAATAATAAGTTTTCATTAAGGAGTTTCAATTATGGTTAATTATCATCTTACCATTACTGGCCGCGTCCAAGGAGTTGGCTTCCGCTGGAACGTCTATCAGTTGGCACAACAAGCAGGAATAGAGGGGATTGTTATGAATAAGCATGATGGGAGCGTTTATTGCGAATTGCAGGGTCCCATTGAGATTGTTAAACAATTAATCTCTAAAATTAAAGCTGGGCCGACCCCCTACGCTCGAATTAATAAGGTTAAAATCATCGAGGGAAGCCTGCAAAACTACCATCATTCATTTCAAATTACGCATTAGTTCGCGATTAGCGGTAGAATTCAATTCCTGAATAGAGTAAAATACGTACTATTAACGTAATTAATATACAAAGAAATAAGGGAGTTTGATTCATTAATATGAAACGAAAACGAATAACGATCGCTGGTGGCCTCTTTACCCTCCTGCTTCTTCTTAGCGGATGTGTACGGACTACCAAGAGCGGTCGGCCATACGGGTTTGTTTATGATTATATGGCTAAACCAATGCAACACTTGATGGAATGGCTAGCTAGCCACATGGGCAATAACTACGGTTGGGCAATTATTGTCATTGTGGTAGTTGTGCGAACAATTCTTTTACCAGTGATGTTCTCACAAATGAAAAAATCAACCATTATGCAAGAAAAGATGTCCAAGGTTCAACCATTGATTAAAGAACTAACAGAAAAGCAAAAAGCAGCCAAGACTCCTGAAGAACAGGCTGCGGTTAGTCAACAAATGATGGCTCTGTACCGGGATAACAACATTAGCTTAACTGGCGGTATTGGCTGTCTCCCATTGTTAATTCAGCTGCCAATTTTTGCCGCCTTATATGCTGCTATCCGTTATTCTCCAGACCTTTACCACGCAACTTTCTTTGGGATTCCACTTGGTAAGCCAAGTATTATCTTAGCGGTTTTATCTTTTATTGCCTATGCTGCCCAGAGTTATCTTGGTCTTGTCGGTGTTCCTGAAGCCCAGAAGAAGCAAATGAAGGCTGCTATTTGGATGAGTCCTTTCATGACCTTCTTCATTTCTATCACTTCTTCTGCTGGATTAGGTCTTTACTTCTTCATTGGTGGATTATTTGCCATCTTACAAACCTTGATGGTCAATGCATACCGTCCGCGGATTCGTCGCCAAATTGAGGAAGAGAGCAAGAAGAATCCAATTAAAATGCCAGAAGCACCAGTAATTAACACCCCTAGTTCTTCAACTAAACCGACTGATGCAATTGACCAATTACGTAAAGGCGATGCCAAGCCAAGCGATCAAGCAAACCGTAATCATCAACGTAATGCTGGCAAACAGCAACATCATAAAAAATAATTATTAAGAAGCTGGGAGAAAGCAAAAGTTTTTTCTCAGCTTTGTTTTTTCGGAGGAAGACACATGATTAAACCAATTATTAAAGACCAACAATTACTTGCTAAAAAAGCAACCCTAACTACTAAAGCTGATTTGCCCCTTGCAAACGATCTTATCGATACTCTTAATGCTCACCAAGCTGAATGTGTTGGAATGGCTGCCAATATGATTGGTGTAAATAAGAATGCAATTATTGCACGAATCGGGCCCTTTAATGTCGTAATGTTTAATCCGCAAATTGTCGCTAAAAGTCATCCTTATCAAACTACAGAAGGATGTCTTTCATTGAGCGGAACGCGTCCTACTAAACGTTATAAGCAAATTACCGTTAAATTTCGTAATCAGAGCTGGCAAGTGCAAACATTAGAACTTACGGATTTTGCTGCTGAGATTATTCAACATGAAATTGACCATTGTAATGGAATTATAATATAAGCAATGAGAATATTTGCTAAAATATCAATAAATGAAATAAGGAAAGTAGAATCGCCGGGTTCTGCAACAAATTAATTTATGCTTCTCAAACAGGCGTCCAACAGGGAGGATGGGAGCAAGTTTTGTGGAGGTTTTAATATGGATTTACCAATGTCAATTACGAAGGAAGTACGGCATTATGTTGTTCGTAATGTTGTCGCCACCCTTGGGATGTCAATGTATGTTATTATTGACACCCTTTTTATTTCAATCGCGGCGGGAGCTTTAGGCTTAACTACTCTTAACCTGGTGCTGCCCCTGTTCAACGTTTTTAATGGAACTGGACTATTATTGGGAGTCGGTGGCGCCACAATCTTTTCGTTAAATAAAGTTATGCATCCTGAGAGAATAAAATCATTATTTAGTCAACTGATGATTTTTGCTTTTACTTTCGGTCTTATCCTAGCAATCCTATTAAACATTTTTGCGACTCCAGTAGTTAATTTCCTTGGGGCAGATGATGCCACTCGTCAGATGGCAATCATTTATTTACGAATAATTTCATGGAGCGGACCTCTCTATATGGCTAACTACATTGCCATTAATTTCATTCGTAATGATGGCAATCCCACGTTAACCATGAAGGCCACCTTAACTGAAACATTATCTGTTATTCTCATCGACTGGTTCTTTATCTTTGGAATGGGTCTTAAATTGGAAGGAGCAGCATTGGCAGTGTTATTTTCGCCAGCAATTAGCTTGATGGTTTTAAGTTTTCATCGGAAGTTTGCCGGACGACAATTACAATGGCACTGGGTTGTCCCTCACCTAAGAAACATTTGGCGCTCAGCACATTTAGGGGTTGCTTCAGCATTAAACGAATTAAGTACTGGTGTTAGTATCTATTTCTTTAACCATGTTTTATTGCAACTAGCTAATAACTATGCCGTTGCCGCATATGGCGTTATTTCCAACATTGCCATCGTTGTGCTAGCAATTGCTAATGGAGTAGCGCTCGGTGTTCAACCGCTTGCTAGTCGGGAATTTGGTAAACACGAATACAAGAATGTATCGATGACATTAAAAAATGGGATTATCATTACCCTCTTTCTAGCAACAATCAGCTTTATTATCCTAATTACCTTTAAGCATCCAATTATTGAAGTTTTTAACACTTCTCATTCTGGTCAACTTCTCGCCTATGCTAGTGTTGGCCTCCCGATTTACTTTACAAGTGTATTCTTCAGCGCGTTAAATCTATTGTTCATTCTTTTCTTAACAGCAATTGGATCAGCGCGGGCATCATTCTCTTTATCGATTCTTCGTGGTTATATTATCCTTCTCCCCGCAATCTTTATTCTGGCAAAAGTTGCCGGAATTAATGGGGTCTGGGCAGCAGTTCCTTTTACTGAATTTGTTATTACTTGCATCGGTGGAATTATCATTTACCAGCGACTTAAAAAATTGAATAAAGAGTAAGTGGAAAATAACCTTCTCGACAAGGCGGTGGGCTAAGGATAGAACGGTGATTAGCACGGCACGGGCTGATTATCGTTCGTACTTAGACTCGAGCCTTGTGGCGACGCGAAGCTAGTTCCACGTTATCTTACTATTATTCATAAAAGTAGTTGAGGCTGAGAGAAAACAAAAGTTTTCTCCCAGCCTCCTCTTTTATCTACTTTGTAATCTTCTTTGATGCGTGATTGTAGAAAATCCAAGCAACAATCCCAAAGAAGACCGGACCAAATGCCGTCCAGAATGCAGTTTGAAAATCATGCTCAATAATTGGTTGGATGCATGTAAAGATGATTCCTAGGCAAACAATTATCTCAACAAAGACAACTAATACATTTGTCCAAAAATGATTCTTAAATACTACAAAATCATGTGGGATATCCTTCTTTTGAAAGAATGGGAATGCACCAACAAGGAAGATATACGGGGCACAGGTTGAAACATTAACCATATCTGTCAAGATTTGGTAAAAACTAGCAGCTGCTGAACCCCCAAATGCAACTAAGAAAATAATACACGAAACAAAAATTGCCTGAATCCACATTGCATATGCTGGCATCCCGTGTTTGTTCAATGTCACAATTTTTTTAGGCCATAACTCAGGATTAGCTCCCATGATAAAGGACTTAATCGGGGAGTAAACTAACAAGAACATTGCTCCTAACATCCCCATCAGGCCAGCTAACGCAATCATTCGCGTAAAGAGAACACCAAGAAAAATATTAGTAGCATGACTTAACCCTAGTGACACACCTAGTTGGTATCCTAATTGATTAAAGACAACATAAGTAACATTACCTAAGTTAACGCTTGATTTTGCAATAACATGATTGTAATTAACACTAAAGCCAGTCATTAAAATCATTAGCACATAACTGCCAATCGTTAAGAGCGAACCAATAACTAAGCCTCTTGGAAATGTCTTCGCTGGATTCTTCATACTATCAGTAACTCCACCAAGATTTTCCATTCCACCATATGCAAAGATTGCGTAAACAACGAATGAAATAATCGCAATTGGCGTCTTAAAAGCAGGATTAGGCGACTCAATAAAACTGCTAGTACCATGAATAGGCTGGGCAGTAACCCCCTTGTTAGCAATAATCGTTACTAAACTTGCAATAATAAAAATTGCATTCATTCCAATCATAAACGCTCCACCAAATGAGCTGACTTTCGTAATCCCATTAATTCCCTGGGAACTCAGTAAGGTTACAAGTAAGACAAAAAGAATGGCCAAGATACCAATTAACTGATTAGAATTAAAGATCCAAAAATGCCATTGTTGGGTAGTATCATGGCCAAATAATAGTGCCGACAATGTTATCCAAAGTCGAGAAGCACTTGATACTAGCCACAGAACCCAACTCGCTAACCAAATAAAGGTTCCGATAAAGGCCAGCCGTTCCCCTATCGAACCAGCTAACCAGGAATAGATTCCCCCTTTGGCGTCCTTAAATGCCGAACCATATTCAGCCATCATCAAACAACAGGGGAAGAAGAAACAAACTCCAGCAAGGATGTACCAAAACATCCCCGCATATGCCATTTGATCATAGGCTATTGAAACATTACCAAACCCATATATTGTCGAAATAATCATTAACACCAATGTTGGCGTTGTGATTAATTTTTTCTGCTCTTTCGTAGCCACTCCTATTCAACTCCTCAATAAAAATCCTCATATTTTAGTATCCGTTTTCATTATACCGCCCTTAGTTGAAAACATCGCTTATTTTGTCGGCCATTGAGAAAACAATTAAATAAAAATGTTTTGTAATAAAAAAGTGAGGATAGGAGCAAAAGTTTCTCATCCTGCTTCTATTCTCACATCTTAAATATTTATTTTTTTGTCTCTGGATCTTCAATAATCGGTAAAATGATTCTAAACAATGATCCAGCACCGACTGAACTTTCTAGGGTAATTGAACCATGGTAACCTTCAATTAGTCGTTTGGCAATTGAAAGACCTAATCCATTGCCGCCTTTCTTACGACTACGAGCCTTATCTACTCGATAGAAGCGATCAAAGACCCGTTTTACATTTTCCGGTGAGATCCCTTCACCAAAGTCTTGAATACCAATCTCAACAGTATTCATTCCCCGCGAAAGAATAATATGGATCTCTTTATGATCATCAGTGGAATATTTGACAGCATTGTCACATAAAATCACAAGGACCTGTTCAAGATGATCGCGATAAATATCAACCATGATTGGTTCTTTCAGATCGTCGTCCAAACGGAAAGTAAAGTCTGGATATAGCATCTTAAAGTTATTGTAGACCTGGTGAACCACATCATTAACAATCGTATGCTGGTTGCGGAAATTAATCTCTACTTGCTCTGCTCGGCTCAAATCAAGCATTTCTTGAACCAAGTTTTTCATCCGGCGCGTTTCAATTAATGTTGCCTTAATTGAGTCATCCAGCACTTTTGGATCATCCTTGCCCCATCGCTGAAGCATCTCTAAGTGTCCTTGAATAATCGCAACAGGGGTTCGGAGTTCATGACTAACATCACTGACAAATTGTGACTGCTGGTCGATATACCGCTGCATTCGATCAAGCATTTCATTAAACATTGTTATCAATTCTGCTAGTTCATCGTTACGATTGGTAGTCGGTACCCGGACATCTTTAGTAGGATCTGCACTAATCTCCTTAACTGTGTCATGAATTCCATCCAATGGTCGAAGGAGAAAGAGGGAAAGAAAGTATCCCAATAGCCCACTCGCAATCAAAACCAGGCAGAGAGCCAAGATACATACTAATGCCAACTGATGATAACTTTGCATATAAGCGTCAAGGTTATTTTCAACTTGTAAGTACCCAATCAACTGCCGATTATTCTGACCATAAATTGGCATCTGCCCGACCAACACATCATGATCAGGCCCAGCAGCAATATGAATATTGCGATTAGTCGTAAACTGCGGCTTTTTAATATAACGACCAGTACTCAAAATATTCTTTCCATCAGGATTATAAATATTAATAACCAAGTGTCCATCACTTAACTCTTTAATTACCGGTCGTTTATATTCCTCTCCAGAAATAATATTCGACCGGTTTCTGTCTGGATCAATAAGGTGACTAACATTCTTTTTAGTTAAGGGCTTATCAACAGTACTTAATTGTGTACTAATATTAGTCATCCCTTGATTCAATAATTGTCTTTCTTGATGAAATAAATTTTGCGTAAACGCGCTAAACAATGCCATCGCAACGATACAAAAGATGATTAATGACCCTAATGCCGTTCCAGCTGCCCACTTAATTTTTAGTGAAACAAACCGTCTTTCATCTTTTTGCTTCATAATTGATCATTCCTAGGAGCGAATCACATATCCAGTACCACGAACCGTTTGGATGTAGCTCTTTTCACCAGGACGGTCAATCTTATTCCGCAAGTACCGAATATAAACATCAACAACATTGGTTTCAACCTTGGAATCATAACCCCATACCTTACTCAAAAGGTCTTTTCGTGACATAACAACATTGATATTTTCCATTAAGATCAACAGTAATTCGTATTCCCGCTTGGTAAGGTTAATTACTTCATCGCCGCGACGAACAACCCGGTTCTCTTTTTCAATGGTAAGATCCTTGTAATTGACCGTTGTTTGATGTTCCTTATTATTACCATCTTCAATACTGATTCGCCGCAATAACGCCCGGACCCGTGCAAGGAGTTCTTCAATCGCAAATGGCTTAACAATATAATCATCTGCCCCATGATCTAAACCAGAGACACGGTCAATAACAGAATCACGAGCGGTCATGATAATAATTGGTGTATCTTTTATTTCACGAACCCGCCGTGCAACTTCAATCCCATTTAACTCTGGGAGCATCAAGTCTAGCAAAATCACATCAAAATCTTGATTTAAAGCTGCTTCTAATCCAGCACGACCATCAAGTTCAACATCTGTATCGTAACCTTCATGCTTTAATTCAAGTTCTACAAAATTTGCTAAATTTTCCTCATCCTCAATAATTAAAATTCGACTCATTAATAACTCACCTACTATAATAATCTTTTTTTACTTGTTATACGTATTAATAAAACACAATAATTTTATCACAATTTTTTAATAAACCCCAGTATTCTCTATACTAAAAATCTCGATTTATCAAGGAATTAGATTATATCATTTTTCACTTGTAAATTCTTAGAAAATTTTAAAATAAAAAAACTATCCTAGGTCCGGCGCCTAAAGGATAGCTTTTATATTAATTAGTTGTTAGTGTTAACAACTTGCTTGCCGTCGTAGTAACCACAACTTGGGCATACCATGTGGGACTTGCGAAGTTCACCACAGTTTGGGCAAGGGGTAAGGCCAGGTACATTTAACTTGATGTGACCCCGACGCATACGCTTCTTAGTCTTTGAAGTCTTCCGTGCTGGAACAGCCATGTTTGACACCTCCTAAGAAATTAGAATTATCCACAAATGGTTTTTAACCGTCCGCTATTTTTTGTTATCCTGATCAGGAAAAAGGTTTTGCAACTTAGCGAGACGTGGATCAACTTTGTCATCTTTCTGCTGCTGGGCCTTGTAGTCATCTTCAGAGATAACACTCCAACCTTTTCCATTTGGCATTGGTTTGCCAGATTTTTCTTCGGCAGAAAGAACCCGTAGCGGTACCTGTTCAACGATGTTTTCCGCTAATGCAGTATCAAAATCAATTGAATCACCCTTTTTAATAAGGAAAACAACCTCATCTTCATCCTCATAGCGGGCAAAGTGTGAACGATCATCGATATACGTCTCTGAGAACGTAAAATCGAGCGGTAATTGAACGGGTGTTAACGAGCGACTAGATGGAACGGTTAACGTCGTTGTAACATGAGCGCTAATCGTTGCATCACCATCGTCATAAGTAACGTAACCATCAACTTTAACTGGTTGAACAGCTAAAATAATATCTGGAAACAGCTTCGTTAATGATGCGTTCAGATCAAAAGTACTTTGAATATGAAGTGGTTCATCTTGGTAACGATGTAATTCAGCTAACGACCATTTCAACGTACTAACCTCCTAATGCAACATGTGCAATTATACTAGTCCCCTTATACGTTGTCAATGTTTTTTCCTTGACAACCTTTTAGGGAACCAAATCTACTTAGAATATTTTACCAAACTTTATCAAAGACGTTAATTAATAATTATCGGCGGGTGCTTTAAATCTTGTTCAGCCGGCGTAAATAACTGATATAGTTTTCCTGCTCGGTAATCAAGGTTAAGCAATTGATCCCGCATTTCTTGGTCGACTTTTGTAATCAGCGGTAGATCAAGCTGTTTTTTTACCTCATGAAGGTATTCACGGCCTTGCTTATTAAAGGCCAAGACATGAAGATAAGGATGTTTACTATGCTCAGCTACTTCCTCTTGGGTAATCTGCAAGATAGTGTATAAACAAACTCGCAATAAGTGGGCATAAGTATACCGTTTAGTCTTGGTGAATTTCATAAACGAATTAAAGTCAAGACTCCGCTGGGCAGCTTCCTTCATCCGATATTCTAATCCTTCCGCCATTAGATAAGTTGACTGAAGGGTTGAAACAGGCGTTTGAATAAGCTGATTACGTAATAAAGGATAAAGGTCTGTCCATGAAGGAATACTCTTTATTGCCGCCAATATATCTCCCATCACTTGTGGAACAGCTTGCCGGTAATCGCCCTTTTCATTGATTGCCTGACGAATTGCACTCGCACTCGCAATCTTTCCTTTGATTTGCTGGTCGTGATAGTTACTCCCTTGTCGCTTGATAGGCAGCAATTCAAAATGATAACCCTGGTTGATTTTAGCTTTGGTATAAGCAAAAGCTAAAATATCATTGGGATCAATCAGGGTGACACCAGTTTGTTCCTTCAATTGCTCGTTAAATTGGGTGGCATAGGTTGCATTATACTTATTAAAACTTTCCTGGTTAAAAGCTTCTTCAGCCTTCACCAAACGGGCAAAATCCCATTCTGGATGCTCGCTCCCAAAGACAATCGAGTCAACGCCAAGAGCATTTAAGAGACTCAGCGCTCCTCCGGCAAACCGGTGTGCTGGTTGGACAGCATAAAAAACCGGTAGTTCAATTACAAGGTCCACGCCATTCATCACTGCAGCCCTAGCCCGCGACCATTTATCAACGATTGTCGGTTCACCACGCTGGGTAAAATTACCACTCATTACCGCTACCGTTACATCTGCCCCGGAAATTTTTTTCGCTTGCTGAAGGTGGTAGCGATGCCCATTGTGAAATGGATTATATTCAACAACCATCCCTACTGCTTTCATGTGAACTCTCCTTATTTATGACACTTAAAGAACCATCGTGTTGGTTTTTCTTCTTTGATAGAAGTCGAAAAATTTGATCCCACTTCAACAGAATTAAAACCAGCTTGAGATAACATCTGCTTTAATAAAGGCAATTCATAAGCACGTTCATAATGGGTTTCTCCAACACGATCATAACGTCCATCATTATCTCGAGTGAAAAAAGCTAATTCGTGAATTACGCCATGCTCAACATCATCATCTTTGAAAGACTGCCACATGAACGCTCGCTGATGATCCTTATCCTCATAGTTGAACATATACCCCGGATAAATGACATCAGTTTGATAAGGAGAAATGACATCAAATAAAAAGACACCATTATCTTTCAAATGATCAGCAATTTCATTGAAGGTCTTTTGCACGGCCGCTGCATCGTCTAAATAACAAAAAGAGTCCGCATAACAAGTGATCGCATCATACTGCGGTAAAGCACTGAGGTCCCGCATATCAGCTTGCAAGAGATTCATACTAACTCCTGCTTCCGTGGCATGTTGATCGGCAATACTGAGCATCTCAGCAGAAAAGTCAGCAACCGTTACATCAAATCCACGAGCAGCCAGCATTACTCCTAACCGTCCACTACCGCCAGCTAAATCTAAAATGCTCTTAGTATTAGCAGGAAGGTTTTTAATTGTGAACTTTTCCCACTTCTGGTACATTTCAGGATCAAAAAGCTGGTCATATAACTGGGCAAAACTTTGATAAATCATTAATCATTAATCCAGTCGTTAATATTGACAAGGGGTGCGTCGGCCCATAATTTTTCAAGGTTATAGAATTGACGGGTTTCTTCACGGAAAACATGGACAACCACGTCACCAAGGTCAACCAATACCCATTGAGCATGATTTTTACCTTCAACGCTACCAATTTTGACATTTTCTTCATGCGCTTTTTCAACAATGGCATTCGTAATCGCCTGTACTTGACGGTCTGAGCCTCCCGTCATAATAACGAAATAATCAGCCATTGGACTAATTTCATCAACTTTAAGAGCGACGATATCTTCTGCGCGCCGACCATCGGCAGCCTTGACAACCATTTCTAATAATTGTTTACTATCCATTAATCTATCTCTCCTTCATATTGCGGAACCCATGCATTATAGGTATCTATTGTCTTTGGATATACCGGCTTTCCATTTTCAATCAAATAAGCCAGCGTATGTTTTGTTTGGTAAGCAACTCCTGCTTGAAGGTTTGCTGCTGTAATTACTCGTGCCTTTTTTACGCCGGCAAAGTCACGACCCGGCTCAATATAGTCAGCCATGTAAATAACCTGCTCGAGCTTCGTCATTACTGGCGCTCCAGTAGTATGGTGGCGAACTGCATTTAGGATATCTTCATCCCAAATCCCTAATTCATCCTTAATTAGCTCTGCGCCAACCACTCCATGCCAAATTGCATTACCATAATCTAAGAGCAGCGGATTAAGCCCTTTTTTCTTAATTTCGGCAATAAAATCTTCGTCAGGACGCTGTTTAGCATAATCATGACACAGGCCAGCGATACTTGCTTTTTCAATATCAACACCGTATTGAGCAGCTAACTCAATCGCTGTTTTTTCAACACGTAATACATGCTGAAATCGTTTATTCTTTAACGCCTTTTTGAGACGGTCGATAAGTTCAGACCGTGTCATTGGGATATAACTTTTATTATAAACTAATTCTTCATTCACGATATAATTGATGCTCCTCAATAAACTTGCTTACGGCATCTGGGACCATATACTTGATTGATTGGCCACGTTGCACCCGTTGTCGAATATCGGTTGAACTAAAATCAACTGTTGGGACATCTACCCAAATCACTGGATATCGTGTCTCATTCTTCGCTCCTTGACGGTGAACACCGACAAAATGGAAATGGGGTAAGCGGATTAAATCATTGATCCGATACCACTTGTCAAGGTAATCGACCATATCCCCACCAATAATAAAGTAATAATCCACATTAGGGTGCTTATCTAACAAATACTTAATAGTATCGTAAGTATAGCTGACTCCTCCCCGCTCTAACTCGGTATACTCAATCCCTAAAAAGGGGTTATCAGCAACTGCTAATTCGAGCATCTGTAACCGCAATTGCGGATCAAGCGAATCTTTATGATCAACATGGGGAGGTTTAGCATCTGGTAAAAAATCAACTCGATCAAGACAAAGGGCATGACCAACCTGATCCGCCATAAATAGGTGAGCATTGTGAATAGGATTAAATGTTCCCCCATAGAGGCCGATCCGCTTACGGTGTCCACTAACTTTAGTCTCCGGTTGCGCCTGGGTTTGCACCTTGTCTACTACACTACAGCTTTGCAAAACCGTCACTCCTACTTTTACTTAGATTTCAGCTACTCGTGATGATAATTCACGGGCATCCTTATTTGCTGAAACTTTAAATAAAACTAATACCCGACCAATAACTTGAACTACCTGAATAGAAGTTTTTTCTTCAATTAATTCGCGAACTTCATCAGTTGTAACATCTGAGTTTTGCAAAATGCTAACCTTAATTAATTCTCGACGGTCAAGTGCGCCGTCTAATTGAGCAAGCCAATTGTCCGTCAGACCATCTTTACCCACAGAAAATAGTGGTTGAAGATGGTTTGCTTGTGCTCGTAAAAATCGTTTTTGTTTTCCTCTTAATTGCATAAGTCTTTCCTTTCAAATACTAATTAAATCATTGCGCGCCGTACAAGAGCCCCGACACCTTTCGGAACCCATGCAGCAACAGTCGTTTTCGCAGGAACAGTAATCCATCCTAGACCTTCAAAGACAATATCGCTTTTTTCGGTAATGTGGAACTCATAACGTTCTAATGGTGGGAACCCATCCTTTTCATCGCTAGTCGGTGGGGTAAGCAAATCTCCTAAGTGTTTAGCATAAAAATTATCAGCATTGCTTAGCTTTGTACGGTGAATTGGTAAATTATTATCAAAGTAAGCAACCATTCCCGCACGTTCACCATGAAGATAATCAAATCGCGCAACGCCGCCTAAAAATAATGTTTGACCATCATTTAATTGGTAAGTCTTTGGTTTAATCTCTTTTTGAGGCGCCACAATCTTCAAGTCTTTTGGCGATAAGACATGGGCCATTTGTTCTTGATGGATAATTCCAGGAGTATCAACTAAAACATGCCCATCATCAAGCGGAATTTCAATCTTATCAAGAGTAGTTCCTGGGAAGCGTGAAGTAGTGATCAATTCTTTTACTCCCGTTCGTTGCTTGATAATTTGGTTTATTAACGTTGATTTTCCAACATTTGTAACACCTACAACATAAACATCTCGATTGTGCCGGTATTTTTCAATCACATCAAGCAAGTGGTCAATCTGATGGTTCTTTTTAGCTGAAACAAGAACCGTATCAATTGGACGCAATCCGGCAATATTTGCCTGTTGACGAATCCAGTCAGTTAACTTGGGCCGCCGTAGAGAACGTGGCAACAAGTCTTCCTTATTTCCAACTAATAATACTGGATTATCACCAACAAAACGATGTAAGCCCGGAATTAGACTTCCATTAAAGTCAAAAACATCAACAACATACACAATTAAAGCATTGGCATCCCGAATCTGATTTAATAGGCGCAAAAAGTCATCATCCGTTAATGATACCGGAGCAATTTCATTGTAGTGCCGCAAGCGGAAACAACGCTGACAGTATAATTCTCCTGTCTCCTTTCCCTTCTCAAGGGCTGACTTAGGCGTATAACCCAAGCCATTAGGATCTTCCGTTTGGATAATACTCCCACAACCTATACAACGTAATTCTTCAGTTTGTTGTTCTTGTTCAGTCATTCAAATCCTCCTGCCATTTTAAATCTGGATATTTTTTGTTTAAGCTCTTCCAAACACGGCGTTCAAAGAAGCGGTTAATACGGGTATCCCACTTATCTGTATTTAATAGGGGGCGTACTAAAATGCTTCGAATGCCCGCTTGGTTAGCCGCAGCAACATCAGTCAATAACTGGTCACCAACCATAACCACTTCATCTTTTGCTAAATTAAGTTTTTTCCGTGCACGATCAATCCCAAAACTTAAGGGCTTTAATGATCGCGAAACAAATGGAAGGTCAAGGCTATTAACAGCTTTCCCAACTCGTTCCTTACTATTATTAGAAATAACAATTAGCGGAATATGGGCTTCTCGTAAAGAATCCATCCATTCCTTTAATTCTGGAGTTCCATCTGGATTGTTCCAAGCAATCAAGGTATTATCCAGGTCACTAAAAACAGCTCGCACTCCCTGCTCTTTTAATTGGGCAGGAGAAACAGAATATATTGTATTAACCATCCATGTTGGTTTAAATATCTCTAACAAAGTTGCACCTCATCAAATTTAATATTCCAATCGGTTAACCCGATTAAATGTTCTAGTATTTAATTATATCGTGTGCTTTACTCGGAAAGCAACTAATTAAAAAAAGCCGCTTATCATGCATACGCATCATAAGCGACCGAAGATTATTTAGGCTTAGTTAAGAGCTTTCTTAGCTTCGTCAACGAGTGCCTTAAATGCATCTGCATCGTTAACAGCTAAATCAGCTAACATCTTACGGTTAATGTCAATGTTAGCAACCTTTAAGCCGTGCATTAACTTGCTGTAACTAATGTCGTTCATACGTGCAGCAGCGTTAATCCGAGCAATCCAAAGTTCACGGAACTTACGCTTGTTGACCTTACGATCACGGAAAGCGTAAGTGTAACTCTTCATTACTTGGTCTTTAGCAGTCTTGAAAAGACGGTGCTTTGAACCACGGTAACCCTTTGCTAACTTCATAATGCGCTTGCGACGTGCACGCGTAACAGTTCCACCTTTAACTCGCATGTTGAAATCCTCCTACGTATATTAAATAGTTATTTTTGTGAAGTTTACTTAAATGGTAATAACTTCTTGTAACGCTTTACGTTGGTCTTGTCCATCATGCTCAAACCACGTAATTGACGACGTTGCTTCTTAGTCTTACCGTGGAAACGGTGACTAGTGAATGAGTTTCCACTCTTGAATCCACCATTAGCTGTACGCTTGAAACGCTTGGCAGCAGCACGGTTACTCTTCATCTTTGGCATAACTAATTCCTACCTTCTTAAATTAATTCTTTGCTTTATCAGCAGCCGGAGCAAGAGTTAAGAAAATACTCCGCCCTTCCATCTTCGGACGTTGAACAACAGTAGCGATGTCTGAAGTTTCTTCAGCCATTCGTTCAATCATGTCACGACCGATATCCTTATGGGTAATAGCACGACCACGGAACCGTAATGAAATCCGTACCTTATCGCCCTTTTCAATGAACTTACGAACACGCTTTAACTTAACATTAAAGTCATTAGTATCAATTGATGGACTAAGGCGAATTTCCTTAACCGTTATCGTCTTTTGCTTCTTACGAGCTTCACGCTCTTTCTTTTGCATCTCGAAACGGTACTTCCCGTAATCCATAATGCGGGCAACAGCTGGGCGTGCCTTTGGTGCAACTAATACTAGATCTAAGTTAGCTTCTTCAGCTAATTGTAGCGCTTCACGCTTAGACTTAATGCCCAATTGTTCACCATCTTGACCGATTAACCGCACTTCCCGTGCACGAATACCGTTATTGACAATCATATCTTGTGCTATGGCAACGCACCTCCAATTTTTTTAGCGAAAGATCAAGCAAAAAAGCGAGGTACAAAAGTACCCCGCTTCATAACAACGACCTTATCATAGTGGTCGATTATCATTCATCTCGTCAGCCCGGCGATCAATATCACCTAGGCGAGAAGCGGGTGCTTCTGCTTTTTCTTTCAACGTTTATTAGCTTACTAAATTCAAAGTTTAATGTCAAGAACTTTATCCCTTATCACGCAAATTTTTTCCTTCCATTTCAATCTCACGTGATAAGTACTTGATTCTTTCCATAATGCGAGCCGCTTTGAGGGGCTCATTATCGCCTTGCGCATTGATAGCAAGGTGGTTATTTTGCAACTCATCCATTGAAAAATTAGAACTAAAGAAAGTTGGTAATTCTTCTTGCATCCGATATTCTAAAATTACTCCTAAAATATCATCTCTTACCCATGTTGTCATTGCACCGGCCCCAACATCATCAAGCATTAAAATCGGCGCCCGTTTAATAGCATCCAACTTTTCGCCAGTATTATTTTGCTTAATTGAATTCCGCATTTCAACAGCAAAACTAGGGAAATGAACCATCGTTGTTGCAACTCCCTTACTCTTAGCGAGTTCATTAGCGATTGCTCCAAGGAGGTATGTTTTTCCGACTCCGAATTTTCCATATAGGTAAAGTCCTGGTTGAAAATTATCTTTTTGGTAATTATCTGTAAAGTCCATGGCTGCTTGAATTGCCTTTGTGCGTGTATCAGTTTGGGTATCTTCATTTAAATAATAATCATCATATGACGCATTTTTAATGAACTTAGGCATATTAATCGAGTTAACTAGTCGTTGAATATAACGTTGTCGTTGGCGTTCTAATAACTGTTTAGTTGGAACGTAGGTTACGTCAATTTGGCCTGCACTGATAACCAATTGCGGAGAATATCCCGGGGCAACAGTTGGCACGCCTTTTTCAATTAATTGCTTTTCATGAAAAAACTCATAAAGCTTTGATTGTCCCCGTTTAATTGCTTCTTTACTAAGACGGTCACGATTTTCGTTTAAGAATGCTTGAACATCTTTATCCGCATAAACTTGCTTCATCGTTTGTTGGATATTGTTTGCGATGTTTTGACCGCGCATTAACTCTTGTAAAGTTTTGTTTAGTGACTGCATGCTGCCACCTCCTTTAGCTGCTACTTCTTCTTACGATTAGCGATCCGTTCACGCAGTTTGGCAATTTCTTGTGAGGAAGCCTTTTTCATCAACTCACTCGTGTCTTTCTTGCTCCATGCTGGCATCGGTTCCTTAATCATTTTGCGCCACTTATTTTTCTTTGGCGTCTTTGTTTCCTTTTTCTTTTCTTGCGACTGCTTGTTAAAAGTCTTTAATTGGACAATGGCTTGCTCCCCATTAATTACGCCATGTTGGAGCCAGTTATTGGCAATTGCATCGACAAAATTAGCTGTCAAAGTAGAATTCCCCCGGTCACTAATCACATACCAAGTTAAGATATTAATGGCATCTTGGGTAAGTTTTTCTTGCGCTACTAAACCTGTCAGAATATGACGTTCACCTGAAGTTACGTAGCCACCCGTTTGACCTTTAAGAACCTGAAGAAATTCGACTGGGGAGTAATCCTTAGCTGTCGCCAATAACTCCTGATCTTTACTAGTCAGTTCACTATTTCTATTTGTCACCGGCGCTTCTTTTTCCGCTACTTTTGTCGTTGAAGAATAGACAATATTATAGGTAGACGCAACAATTTGCTTAAATTTTTTCGGATTGAAATGATTGGTTTGCAGATCAATCGACCGCAAAACCAATGTCTTCATCGTTGGCACATCAATCCCATATAATTGATGTTCTAACAATATTAGGTCTCGATTATTTTCCAGGTCTGCACTGACAATTGGCTGATTAGCCAGCAAGTGAATGAGAGTTGACCAATCAAAGTCATCGCTCATCCCCGCAGTTAACTGGGGTTGCTTTTCTACTGGTGCCTGTTTTCGCGCCGTTAAAATCGCTTGTGGTGTTTCAGTAATTGACTGCGAGTTAATATGAAATTCTTCAAAAAAGTTGTGACTCACATTAGTTAGTGAAGTGTTAGAAGAAGCAAGCTTGTATTGCCGACTTTGCTTAGTCAAACGTCCAAACGCATCTTCTCCTACTTCCTCTAAAAGTAAAATACTCAGCAAGTTATCAGCTAAAAATTTTTCTGGAGTAAGGGTCGGCTGCAATTCATAAACGTATACGTCCCCGATCTCATCGTGCTGGAAATAAGTTTGCACTAAGCCAACTGCCTCTAAACGATGAAGAGCCTCCAGTACTTGTCGGCCCCCAGCATTTACCTGGGCTAACAGGTCACTTTGCAAGGTCCGGTTAGCAATCGTAGGATTAGGCAACAAGCGCGCTTTTAACGCATAAAAAAAGCTAAACGCAACTGGTCCTAAAATTGGCTGATAAAATGTTGCAAAAGTCTGGTCATTAAAACTAATAAATGCAGTGCTGGCCGTAACAACATAACCGGCTTGCGGGTCAAAAGCTGCTGCAGTCATTTTACAGCCCTCCTAAGTTATTTTTTATGTTCTGCCTTCATCATGGTTTCAAGTTCGCTCATAAAGGCATCAACGTCCTTAAATTGGCGGTAAACACTTGCAAACCGAATATAAGCAATCTCATCGACGCCTTTTAATTCGTTCATCACAAATTTACCAATAATTTGACTGGAGACTTCGCTTTCACCAATACTCCGGATTTGTTTTTCCACTTTATCTGCAATCTTGGTCAATCGCTCCATACTAACCGGTCGTTTTTCTGCCGAGCGCACAACCCCATTGAGGATCTTTTGGCGACTGAATTCTTGGCGCGTGCCATCTTTTTTAATTACTAGTAGTGGCGTTTCCTCGTACCGTTCAAAGGTTGTAAAACGAAAGCCACAATGAATGCACTCACGACGACGACGAATAAAGCTTCCGTCTTCGCTTGGCCGACTATCGACAACCCGTGATCCATTTTTGTGACAATGTGGACAGCGCAATGTGTCCCCCTCCTTTATAGTATAAGTACTTTATTTTACCACATTTTACTCTGCTTTTAGCTGATTTATTAGGGATGCGACTCGTTTTTGCAGGGCAGCCTGGTCACCATTATTATTTATTTTAAAATCCGCCCGCGCTTCTTTATCTGATAATGGCATTTGGGCAGCAATTCGCGCTTGCGCTTCCTCTTTAGAACAATGATCACGAGCCATTAACCGTTTAAGCTGCGTTTGTGGATCAGTATAAACAACTACCACATAATCACAATCTCCATCATAATATTGCTCGAATAATAATGGTACATCTAACACCACGAGCGGAATACCCTGTTTTTTTAAAGTATTAACCTGCGCAAAGATAGCATCGTAAATTAATGGCTGAAGAATCTCATTGAGTTTTTTCAACGCTTCTTTATCATTAAAGACAATTTTTGCTAAGGCTTGCCGATTGAGCTCCCCAGTTGGCAAAAGTACTTTTGGACCAAATACTTTGACAATCCGTGTTAACCCAACCGAGTCTGGTGCCTGGACTTGCCGCGCTACTTGGTCAGCATCAATCACCGGAATCCCAGCCTGGCGCAAAATAGTGCTTACCGTTGTCTTGCCGGTTGCGATTCCACCTGTTAATCCAACTATTTTTGTCATTTCTTATTCCTTCAATACTTGACAGTGTGGACAAAATGTCGTTCCACGTTCAGCAACCTTAATTTTAACCATTTTCGTGCCACAACGCGGACATTCATCCCCCGCATGACCATAAGCTTTTAAGCGATCTTGGAAAGCGCCGGCATCACCAAATGCATTCGTAAAACTATGCACAGTGGTTCCCTTGTACTTAATCGCTGTCGCCAATTCTTTGATAATATTTTTCCGTAATTCAGTAATTTGGCTAGCCGTTAAAGTATTGGCTGGTTGCTCCGGGTTTATCCCCGTCATCCATAGCACCTCATCAACGTAAATGTTACCCAGACCGGCGACATGACGCTGATTAAGCAAGAATGGCTTAATTTTTCCCCGACTCTTTTTTAATTCAGCTGTAAAGTATGGCAACGTAAAGGCGTCTTCTGTCGGTTCAGGGCCAATCGTCTTCAATCCGCCGACATTCATCTCATCACCGGTTTTTACCAGTGTCATCCGCCCAAATTTACGGGCATCTTGATAACATAATTCCGTGCCGTCCGTAAATTCAAAGACAACATGGGTATGTTTATCAATTGGTCCGCCAATCGGTTGGTTGTAATATTTTCCTTCCATGCGAAGGTGTGAAATCATCGTCAAATCATTAGTAAAACGAAAAAGAAGATATTTCCCTCGCCGATCAACATTTTCAATCGTCTGTCCAATCAACGCCTGCCGAAAATCTTCAACGTCATTGGTAATCGTTTTACCATAATAAACATCGATCGCGTTAATTTTACGCTTAGCGGCAATCTTCAGCAAACCGCGGCGAACAGTTTCAACTTCTGGTAATTCAGGCATTTAATTTCCTCCGATCTATTTTTTAAGGTCATACCAGGTATCCCCATACTTACTATCTACTTTAAGCGGCACATCCAACTTAACGGCCGAATCCATTACTTTTGGCACCAATTCCGATAGAACCGGGATTTCTTCCTTTGGAGCCTCAAAGACTAATTCATCATGAATCTGCAAGAGCATTTTTGCCTTTAGATGACGTTTCTCAAGCTCATCTTGCATCCGGATCATCGCAATCTTAATGATATCAGCAGCGCTCCCCTGAATTGGCGTATTCATTGCAGTCCGCTCTGCAAATGATCGCTTGCTAAAACTTTTGGCATGAATATCTGGTAAGTAACGACGACGGTGAGTAATCGTCTCAACATAACCATTTTCTTTAGCAAACGCAATCGTGTCATTGATGTATTTCTTTACACCGGGGAATTCATGGAAATAATTTTGAATAAATTCATGAGCTTCTGCACGACTAACATGAATCCGTTGTGCCAGTCCGTAATCACTAATCCCGTAAACAATTCCAAAATTAACTGCTTTTGCCCGACGCCGCATATTACGGTCAATCTCGGCATCAGGGGCTAGATGGAAAATTCGGCGAGCTGTACTAGCATGAATATCTTCACCATTCTTAAAGTCTTCCTGAAGGTTCTTGTCACCAGTGATGTGAGCAAGAACCCGTAATTCAACTTGCGAATAATCTGAAGAGAAGATTTGCCAACCTTCATGACTAGGAACAAATGCCTTTCTGATTAAGCGCCCTTCCGGCAACCGTACTGGAATATTTTGCAGATTAGGATCAACAGAAGACAAGCGACCAGTCTGCGTTAATGTCTGTAAGTAGCGCGTATGGATCTTCTGGTCATTTGAATGGATAACTTTCAGCAAACCAGTGATATAGGTAGATTGAAGCTTAGCAATTTGACGATATTCCAAAATTTGCTCAACAATCGGTGACTTATCAGCTAACTTCTCCAGCACATCAACTGCAGTGGAATAACCGGTCTTGGTCTTTTTGATCACTGGTAATTTCAATTTTTCAAACAGAATATGGCCTAGTTGCTTAGTAGAGTTAATGTTAAATTCCTCGCCAGCTTCTTGATAGATCTGACTTTCAATTTCTGATAGCCGTTCAGTTAATTTACTACCCATATCTTTCAAAGTTTGTGCATCTACATGGACACCCGCAATTTCCATTTTTGCAAGAACCCGGGTTAGCGGTAATTCAATATCAGTATATAGTGGCGTTTGCTTATTTTCGTCTAATTTGGCAAAAAGATCCTTGCGCAGCTGTTCAATTGCCCGCGCCTTCGTAGCCAGGTGACTAAAGAAGGTCTTATCATCATCAGGCACAGCGCGCTTAGCACCTTTACCATAAACTTCCTCATCTGTTCGGACATCATCGTAACCGTGTTCCTGAGCTACTTGTCCCAGGTCGTTACTATTATCATTAGTATTTAGAAGGTAAGATGCCAAAAGTAGATCAAAATTAATGTTTTCAAGCGGAATACCGAGGCGATGAAGCCCAACGATTTGTGCCTTGGCATTAAAGACATTCTTCTCAACACTATCACTCTGGAGTAAATCCTTGAGAGGCGCCTCTTTAAGCAGGTCCACATCTCGACTCGTAAACCAGTGTCCTTCATTGCCGATCACAAAACCAGCGAATGGTGACGTGTGGTAATTTTCTTCTGACATTTCAAGGTAAAAACTTACTTCACCCGTTAATTGTCCTAGGTCATCTAAGTTATCTTTAGTTAAAACTGTGTAGTCAATTGGAGCAATCTCAGCTTCGTCTTCCTCTCCAGCCCCATCGATATCCATCTTTTTCAAGAAAGATTTAAAGCCCATCTCTTTGTAAAACTTAATCAAGTCATCCGTTTGTGGGCCCTGATATTGCAGATCATCTAAGCCAATCTTGATCGGAGCATCCCGAAGAATTGTTGCTAATGTCTTACATTGGCGAGCAACCTCTTCATCCTCAATCAAATGTTCTTTCATCTTACTCTTTTTGAGGTCATCGATATGGTCATAAAGCTCTTCAACTGAACCAAACTGTTTTACAAGCTTGATTGCAGTCTTTTCCCCGATTTTAGTTACACCAGGATAATTATCGGAAGAATCACCCATCAGTGCCTTCATATCAATTATTTGGCGCGGCGTAATTCCTAATTTTTCTTCGACATGCGCTGGCGTGTAGTGCTCCGTATCAGTAACTCCTTTGTGGGTAACAGCAACGGTCGTATTCTCACTTGCTAACTGGGTAAGGTCTCGATCTCCAGTTACGATCAACGTCTTGTAGCCAGCATCATCCGCTTGCTTAGCCAAAGTACCGATAATATCATCAGCTTCATAGTTAGCTAATTCATAACTATGTAATCCAGAGTCTTTGATCAATTCGCGCACATAAGGGATCTGCTCGGTCAATTCATTAGGCGTCTTGTTTCGACCACCCTTATAGTCATCATACATCTTCGTCCGGAAGGTTACTTTTCCTGCATCAAAGGCTACTAAAGCCGCATCCGGTTTAAAGTTTTGCAACACATGGTCAAGCATCAACTTAAAGCCATAAATTGCAGCTGTATGCAAGCCGTCCTTATTTGTAAATTTGTCCATTTGATTATGCATAGCAAAAAATGCCCGGAAAACAATACTATTTCCGTCAATTAACAATAATTGTTTTGTCATTTAATCCCCGCCCTTCTATCGCTAATAGTAATTGTACCAGAGAATATAGTAATGGTTTAGTTTCTTGACCAAAGATTTAAGCTATAATTAAAATGAAAAAACATTAGATGTGAGATGAAATTCATGGATAAACTCATTAACTATCAAAAGCCTGCAGAAGCACGTCTCTTTGCCCTGCTCCTCACTTTTAGCGGTGGCTTCATCGATGCTTTTACATATATCAAATGTGGGCGCACAATGGCAGCAGCCTAAACTGGCAATATTATTTTTCTTAGTGCTGCTTTAGCAAACCATAATTTTCTCGGCGTCGTTGATCGGCTTGACTCATTGATTACATTTATTCTTGGATTAGCAATGGTCAGCAGCCTGCATGCCCATTTAAGAACTGATTATTGGCGAGTAGTTTGTTTATTGCCGATTTTATTAGTAGGAGCAATTATCGGTTTTCTCCCCGATAGCTTCCCTGACTATTTGATGGTACCAGCTGTTTCATTTGGGCTTGCAATGCAAAGTGCCACTTTTAGCAAAATCGAGGGGCTCGGCTATAACAGTGTCTTTACAAGCGGCAGTGTCAAAAAAGCTGCGGTTGCCTGGAGCGAATATTATTTTTATCATGATCGCTCGCAACGATCAGCTGCCTTTAGTTATTTAATGATCGTGATCTGTTTTACGCTCGGCGCGATCATTTCTGCGCAGTTGCTTCCCTTTTTCCGAATGAAAACTATCTGGATTGCCACTTTTTTGATTCTCGTAACTGATAGTTCTTATTATTTAACTAAAAGGAAAAACGTTAATAAGTAGTTTTTAAATATAGTAAAGAGGCTGAGAAAAACTTTTGTTTTTCAACAGCCTCTTACTATTTTGCAATATAATAACAAGATAACGTGCAAAACACTCACTTTTAATTAATTTCGGTCACTCATTCCAAAAATTTGGAGAAGTGAGATAAAGAGATTTACAAAGTCTAAGTACAATTGAAGGGCACCTAGAACAGCTAAACCGTTTGTTGATACTTCGCCACCATAGTTGATGTAGATCTGCTTCATCTTTTGTGCATCCCAAGCTGTTAAAACAGTAAAGATAATAACAGCGATAAAGGAGAAGATGTAAGCAATGGCCGGACTTTGTAAGAACATGTTGATAAGGTAAGCAATCATTAAAGCAATCAAGGCAGCCATCGCGTGAGCACCAAACTTGCTTAAGTCGCGCTTAGTAATGGTCCCATACAAAGCCATCGTGACAAAAACAGCCGCGGATGATACGAAAGCTGAGGCAATGCTTGCTCCTGAATAAACACCAGCAATAATTGCAAACTCGACACCATAGATTATTGCCGTCAGCATCAGCATAACAAATGCTCCAACTGGGTTCCGGGTAGCACTAAAGCTTACCCCCATTGACAAAGCAATCGGTAGCAATAAGATAACCCAAACCATTCCAGGGTGAGCACTAAAGAAACCGAAAACCGCACTCCGGAATACCCCCATGGTCAAGTAAGCACTAAATGCAGAAACAAGAACTGCCAGCGTCATATTTCCATACATTCGGGTCAAGAAACTATTCAAACCAGCTGCGTCAGTAACAACCCGACGCCCTGGCTCTTGAGAAAAGTTATTCATCAAGACTCCCTCTTTCTATTTAATTTGACTTTATTTGACTAATTATAAAAATGGTAGCAGAGGCCACCATTTCATTCAAGTAAATCTTTAATTATTTTAACAATTCTTTGTACTTTTCTTCGTACTTTTCAACGTCACCGGCACCCATGAAAACAACTACCGCATTGTGGTATTGCAAAAGTTTGTCCATGGTATCCATGTCGATACCTTCACTACCGTCAATCCGTTGCTCCAAATCAGCACTAGAAACATTTCCAGCATTTTCACGAATTGAGCCAAAGATTGGGGTAACAAAAGTCTTATCTGCTCGGCTAAGCGATTCTGCAAAACCATCAATGTAAGCGGCCAATCGTGAATATGTGTGAGGCTGGAAAACAGCGATAACTTCACGATCTGGGTACTTTTGCCGTGCCGCATCAATTGTTGCTTTAATTTCGCTTGGATGGTGAGCATAGTCATCAATAATGGTCGTATCCGCAATGTCAGTTTCGCTGAAACGACGCTTTACCCCACTAAAGTTGGCTAGTTCCTGTTGGATCTCATCCATGTTCATGTGCTCCATGTATGCAACCGCTAGTACCGCCAAGCTATTAAGAACACTGTGTTCACCGTATAAGTGAATGGTAAATGTGCCAAGCTTTTGGTTGCGGAAGTAAGCATCATATGTTGAGCCTTCTGGTGTCCGTTGAATGCTTTCTGCCCGGAAATCATCATCTGGATTAGTTCCATAGTAGTAAACCGGAACATCAACATTTAAGTCACGAAGACTAGGATCGTCTCCCCAAGCAAAAATTGCCCGTTGAACTTGCTTACCGTATGTTTCAAATGAATCACGGACATCTGCCAAATCATTGAAGTAATCAGGGTGATCAAAGTCAACGTTTGTCATAATTGCATAGTCTGGATGGTAGGCAAGGAAGTGATCACGGTATTCATCGGCTTCAAAAACAAAGAAGCGTGCATCCGCATTTCCTTTACCTACTCCATCACCGATCAAGTAGCTAGTTGGTTCAACTGCCGCTAATACGTGTGATAACAATGCAGTCGTACTGGTCTTACCGTGTGCTCCGGCAATCCCAATACTAGTATGATTCTTAACCTCATTTTCAACAGCCTCAGGGTAACTTAAAATTTTAAGGCCTAATTCATGTGCTCGTTTAATCTCTGGGTGATCATCATCAAAAGCGTTTCCTTGGATAACAATCATCCCTGGTTTCAAATTGGCTGGATCAAATGGCAAAATTTTAATTCCCGCCGCTAATAATGGCGCTTGTGTAAATGTTTCCTTTTCAATATCTGAACCTAGTACTTGGTGTCCTTTGTCATGAAGGATACGTGCTAAAGCGGCCATCCCGGTCCCTTTAATACCAACAAAGTAATATGTATTTTGTTCCATCAATCCAATTCCTTTCAACAATTCAATTTAAAATAAATGCGAGGGGTAGATCAGTAACTATGATCCATCCCTCACTAAATAATAAAGCATTATAAAATTTTGGCAATAGTAATCAGCTGTTTTTTGTTAGTTTTCTGGGTAAAACGTATCGGCCTTAGCAAAATCAACCGGTTCACCGACTTCTTGCCAGCCATCAGGGATAATGAATAGGCCCTTTTCATCGGGAGCATTCTTAATCCGTAGTTCACGGAAACCACAGAGCATTCCGTCACTATCAACACCCATCAATTGACCAGGCCAAATGATCTTACCGTCTGGCATCATCGCACCAGGCCGAGCAACTACGACTTTAATACCTTCTGCAACATTAGGAGATCCACATACGATTTGGACAGTCTTATCATCAGCAATCCGTGTTTGCGTTACTTTTAAGTGGTCAGACTTAGGATGGTCAGTGATCTTTTCAACATAACCGACCACAAATTTAGGATCTTCGTCAGCCGTTAAGAGCTTATCAAAGCCCGCTTCTTGTAACTTTGCATTTAATTTTTCAACTTGGGCTGCATCTAAAAATACTTGCCCGTTTTCACTTGTTAATTCTGGTAAGACCTTGCTGGCGTTCATAAAGTTATAGCCAAGTAATGCACCATCTTTTTCAGCGGTGATCTGAGCTACATCATCAGCAATCTTAGTAATTTGATTATCCGCATCTGGAGCGGTAATAACGACTAAAATGTCGCCTAATTCATTGGGATTGTAACTTGAAATTAACATCAAATATTCCTCTCTCTAATATAATCTACCATTTTATATTATTACATAAAAAGAAGACTATGAAAATCTAATTTAAAACTAAAGAAGGCTGAATAATTCAGTCCCTTTATTTTCACAGCCTTCTTAATTTTACTTCAAATTGTTTAAAAAATCTTCAACTTGTTGCTTAGTTTTACGATCTTTATTGACAAATCGACCAATTTCTTTACCATTATCATATACAATGAAACTTGGAATTCCAAATATATTTAATTCAGCAGCGAGGTCGATGTTTTCATCGCGATCAACTTCATAGAAAGTATAATCACTGAAGTCTTGTTCGATCTCAGGCATTGCCGGCTTAATAAAACGACAATCTGGGCACCAACCAGCTGTAAAGAAAAGGACAACCTTGCTATTGCTAATAGTTTCAATTAATTGATCTTCTTTTAATTGTGGTAATCTTTCCATAATCCTCATCCTTATATCATTTTAGCAATATTATACCATGCTTCTTATCTATTGTAAGTAATCTGCTTGTAAGGACTAGATATTTGGATTTTAATAATTAAAAATGATAGAATAAATGAGAAGTTAAGAACGGATTAAATTTAAATAGTGAAGGAAGCAATCATATGAATGCAAACAATAACTCCCTCAACCCCTGGTTGATTCCAGTCACATTAGGTGCGTCTGGAATCGCCGGTTTTATCGCTGGTAAACTTTTTGGTAACCGCCAAATATCTGCTGAGCGGATCTTAAAATTAGTCAAGAACGATTTTGCAAGTGAAGGTTCTCTAACCGGTAGCTGGATCAATAATAAAGCAGTACCTTTCCAACGATTTGCGGTTAAAACCCATGCTTATGAAGGCGGCGTTTCTCGTCTAGAAGATGGCGAAGAAGTAGATTACGAGTTTATTGCTGACGCGTATACTGGTAGTCTATTGGAATTAAAACGAATTGAGAATAACTAAAGTAAAGGCTGGGGACAAATTTTCCCAGCTTTTTTAATTAAAGGAGAACTATCATGAATCTTAATGACGCAATTCAAGAATGTTGGAGCAAAATTGACGAAGGACAGGTAGCGACATATATTCCCGCTTTAGCAAAAGTTGATCCTTATTAACTTGGCATTTACCTTTTCGACGTCACAAATGATAAAAAAGTAGAAGCAGGAGCATCGCAAGTTCGGTTTGCCATCGAAAGCGTCTCGAAAGTAATTACCCTCCTCTACGCCATTGAACGTTTAGGCTTGTCAGCAGTTGAAGAGCAAGTGGGAACACGCCAAACCGGCTTCCCGTTCGATACGATCCTTAACATGGAAATCACTAAAGAGGCACATCCTCTCAATGCTTTTATTAATAGTGGTGCCATCCTCATCAGTTCATTAATTGAAGAACAAGATGGGCTTTCTCCCTTTGACCAAATCCTTGAATTTAGTCGTAAAATCTGCAATGATCCCGATATCACCCTTAATGAAGAGATTTACCAATCAGAGTTGCGAACCGGGGATATGAATCGGTCATTAGCTTACTATCTCAAAGCCAAAGAAGTCCTCACCAATGACGTAACTTTTAGCCTTGGTACCTATTTTAAGCAGTGTTTAATGATGGTCACTTGCCCATCAGTATTGATAGTCTTTGTACGCGTAAACTCAAGAGCTTGGCGGCCACCATAATGCTGCTTAGTTACATGATCGGTGTTAATCCCTTCATCATTTTCATCGGTCATCCCGTAGTAGAAGTAACGATATACTGTCTCGTGCGTCCCGTCAGCTGATACTTCGGCATCTGCTGTATTAAAATACACTTGATTATTTGGAACGTAATCGCCAATTTTTATTTTTGTATAGTCTACCGTATAAACTACTGATTGATTATCAAAAGCACTTCCATTGGCTAATGAATTCCAATGATCAAGATCAAGTAATTTATCAAATGATTCCGTTGTTTCAACTGCTTGAGACTTCCACTGATGTGACACGTCCGGTGACATGAGACGATAATGAATATTTCGAATAAGAGTAATTGGAGCATATTTTTTGCTGTGTTTGGTGTTTTAAATGAATTTGAAAGCTCATTTCAGGGCTAGTAAATTCTTTTGGAGCTTGATATGCACCAGCTGGTTCATAATACCCAATATCTAAGATATCAAGCATCCTTTTAATACTCATCGTACCGTTATTTATTGTATGCTTTCGGACTAACCTTATCGCCAACTTTACCGTATGCATAATGATGACCATTATCTTCGCTTGGCAAATATTCTGAATAATCTACTATCTTTCCGTTATCGTCATCATCAACAAACGTTAAATCAATTCTTGCATTCTGTTCGGTAGCAGATTGAGAAACCTTACTTTCTTCAACTGGAGTATTTTGTGTATTGACGTTATTTTTGTTTAAATTAGTAATCGATTCATACTCGTTATCCTTTACTAGTTCTTGATTCTTTTTATTATTCAGTTGATCTGTGCTCTCATCACTTGTTTTATTTACTAATTGTTGTTCCTTTTGTGAATTACTACTAGTATTTTCGGCTGCGTTTTGTTCCTCATTAGTTTGTTTATCAGCTTGTACAACAGAAGTAGAAACCAGCTGCGTAATATCGGTATTTGCTGTTGTTGCTTCTTCCATAGTAGGTGTGCTATGTAGGTATGCTATCAGCGTGTGCTACTGTACCTCCGACCATAAAAGTAGTTCCTAGTAACACAGACGCAACACCAACACTGAGTTTTCTTAACCCAAATCGTTGCCGTTGTTGCTCCATTTTGCGTACATATTCTTGTGCATTGTTCTTCGACATTCAATATCCCCCATATATCTGTACGTCATAACTTGTTATTTATATTTTGAAAATATTCGAGCACATATTTATCGAACCATAAACACAAAATTATTATTTTATTAATGGTGGGATTACTTTTAAATACACTTTTTCACTTGGTGTTGCTATAAAGAAATCGATTTCTCACCCCAGCAAAAAAGTAAAAAAATACTAGTCAGCAAGCATTCGTCTACTTACTGACTAGTATTTTACTTAAAATTAGCAATTAGCTTATAGATTGGTTGGCCTTTCGCCGCAAATTTTTGTTCATATTCCGTCTCAACATTATGTTCATTTTCTTCGCTGTGGTGCAGGTCTAACCAGACGCCATCAAAGATCATCCCATAGTTATTCATGCTTTCCAAGGAGAATTCAAAGAGACCCATGTTATCAGTCTTCAGTTCAATTACCCCTTGATCTTGGAGGATCTGCTGATAGGTTGCTAAGAAGGTCTTGTAGGTCAGACGCCGCTTAGCATGGCGTTTCTTCGGCCATGGATCAGAGAAGTTAAGGTACATCTTCGCAACTTCCCCATCTTCAAAGTATTCTTGCAAGTCTTCTCCATCCCCACAAATCAATTGCAAGTTTGGCAAGTCTTCCTCAAGTGCTTTTTTGAGGGCAATTGCCGCAACAGTCCGCTGAATCTCTAATCCGATAAAGTTGATTTCTGGATGAGCCTTCGCCATGCCAATGATAAATTGACCTTTCCCCATCCCAACTTCTAAGTGGAGGGGTTGTTCTTTTGCAAACCGTGATTGCCACTTACCCTTAAATTGAGTGGCATTATCAATCATTAGTTCTGGATGGGCAGCAATTAATGGATCAGCCCACTTTTTATGTTTCACACGCATAAATTAAAATCCTCATTTCATTAGTTTTTTGACTCTGACATTGAAGTAGAAACGGCTTAATAAGACCACTTCCACTGCCGCAATAATAAGATTAATTACCATCTGGCCGACATTCAACTGCCAACCGATACTAGCAAGGGCGATCAATAGTGCCTCAAGCGCCGTTACCTTGGCCAACAGCTGCTTAAAGTCCGCCTGTTGCTGACTAGCAGGGATTGGATAGATGTGAGTAAAGACATTTGATTCATACTGGTCATAGAGTGGCATCAGTTGGGTCGCAATCAAGTAAATAAAGAGTACGACCACCAGAGTACTCAGCCAACCTGCTGGCAATAAGAAGACAATCACCATTCCTAGCAGGGTCAACCGACTGACAATCCCGCTCACTTCGGTACTCCGGACAAATGCGCGGGCGTATAAGTAAGACCAGGGTTGACCATCCTTGCTCAGCCAGCGGATCAGGCCATCTGCCCACTTCCGCCGTTTGGTATTTCCTTGAACACTTGGCACATCAGTAAAGAGGTTAAAGAAACGGTAGACACTGTACATCCGATCCTGTTCTGCTTTAACGGCAATCCGCCAATTAACAGCGAGATCACGATAGTAAACAATTACTGCTAAGTACAAAAGCACCGCTACTACAAGACCGACGTAGGGATTAACCAGCCACATTGCGATTGAAGCGAGCAGCGGGTTTACCCAGTATTCTAGCCGGGTTCGCCACTGTTGATCACCCCAGCGCAAACTCAATGATTTACGAGCTACGTGCATCCAATCGGCCTTATTAACAATGGCGACTAAAAAAATGGTCACAATCTCGGCACTGTTGAGTTTTTCCGTTGTCAACGCGAACGGCAAGGCGATAAAGGCACCAGCCACCGTCATTATTTCCGCTAAGATCAGACTATACCAGGTCGCCTGATTAAGGTAACGATGGATTCCTTCAACTTGTGGCAAGAGAAAGACTGGGTCCGGCTTTTTGATTAGGGTAGCAAGACGACCGATTTGGGCGATGACCGTAAACCAGCCGATCAAGATCAACCGGGTCCACCATTCATGCGGTCCCAAGGTTGGCAGCCATTGGGAGTAGCCATACGCCAAGGCTCCGAACAGGAAAAATAAGGCGATAACAAAGTGGTCATTGAAGACTAACCGCCAGTAACGCAGTAGGAGCATAAAGTGTTGACTGCGACGCTTGCTAAATAACTTATTCATTACGATCACCCTTTGCAAGATGCAAGTAAATCTCATCTAAGGATTCGCCGGCATGATTCCCAGCAGCTCGCAATTCATCGAGGGTTCCATGTGCCCGGACTTTTCCATCTGCCAATAGGACAAAGCGGTCACAATACCGTTGCGCCGTATCAAGGACGTGGGTCGACATCAAAACCGCAACGCCCTCCTTCTTCTTTTGCTCAATCAGGTCTAGCAAGTCATGAACTGCCAAAGGGTCCAACCCATAGAATGGTTCATCGATAATCAGCAGCTTAGCCTTCGTCATAAAGGCACAGCAGATCATTACCTTTTGCTTCATCCCCTTAGAGAAGTTAGCGGGGAACCAATCGAGCTTATTATCCAGCCGAAAAAGTTTTAATAGTTTTGTCGCCCGTTGCCATGCTTCATCGTGGTCCAACTCGTACGCCATAATCGTTAAATCAATATGCTCACGGAGGGTCAATTCATCATAAAGAATTGGCGTTTCGGGAACATAGGCGATCTCCTTTTTATATTCTTCCGGGTTAGCCTGAATAGTAAGACCATTAATTTTAATCGATCCTGAAAATGGTCGCAGCAAGCCAATAACGTGGTTTAGCGTTGTTGACTTTCCGGCACCATTTAGTCCAATCAAACCAACTAATTCACCTGGTTGGACATCAAAGCTGACATCCTTCAACACAGGAATCTGGGAATATCCACCAACAAGTTTATTTATCTCTAAAGCCATTATTCATCCCTTCTTAATTATTGCTTAGTCATATTTTTTTATTATATCATAGGTTATTTCTTCTACTAAATCATGCACGAACGCGATTTTTTCGGTATACTTAGGATAAGTTTAATCTTCAAAAGGAGCGATTAATATGGACAATAATTGTATTTTCTGCAAAATCATTAACGGTGAGATTCCTAGCTACACAGTCTATGAAGATGACGTTGTAAAGGCCTTTCTTGATATTTCGCAAGGAACTCCTGGTCACACCCTCGTCATTCCTAAGAAGCACGTTCCCGATTTATTTGTCTACGATGCTGATCTCGCTGCCCAAGTATTTTCCCGTATCCCCAAGATTGCACGGGCAGTCAAGGCTTCTAACCCAGCTATCAAGGGAATGAACGTGGTTAACAATAACGGTGAAGTCGCTTATCAATCTGTCTTCCATTCCCACTTCCACTTGGTTCCACGGTACACTAGCGATGATGATTTTAAGATGATTTTTAAGGACAATTCTGGTAACTACAACGATGAAAAGTACAAAGAAATCCAACAATCAATCATCGATCAAATGAAAGAAGACTAGTTATGCAACGGCTAAAAGAAATTCAAGAGGAATTCAAACGGCTCAGCAGCGAAGTTTCACAGTTGAAGAACAGCATCGATGAACTACAAGCTGCCATCCCTGGTGTGCAAAAATTTATTAACGATGTTGAACGTGATGTTAAGAAGTGGAAATTCAAGACTGAACCCCGGCTGAACCGCATTCAGATTATTCTGGATGTGCTCAAGATTGATCAAAAGGAACAGCAGAAGTAATAAAAAATAAGGTTACGAAAATTTTCCGTAGCCTTATTTTTATACCCTATTTTACTTATTTGAGCTAGTACTGCTGCTGTTATTGCTGGAGCTGCTTGTAGTGGCGCTTGAGTTAAGGTAGTCATCAAGGATATTCTTAACATCGTTTTCCTTGATTGAAACGTTACCCTTCTTCAAGACGTTTGAAACAACCTTCCGCATGAAGTTTTGGTTGTTCATGTTTTCTTGAACGATTTGGTTCTTCAAGTCATTGATGTGTTGACTCTTCTTACCCTTAGCTGGGTGTTCGATCATGTAAATTACTTGGTAGCCGTCATCAGTCTTAACTGGGGTCGTAGTATATTCACCCGTCTTCAACTTAAAGGCAGCCTTCTTGTAAGCTGAGTCAAGTTGGTTATCAGTATTATCAAAGGCTGGAAGCTTACCACCGTTGTTCTTGGTTTGACTATCAGTTGACTTGGACTTAGCAAGCTTCTTGAAAGTCTTGTACTTGTTGCTGGAGTCATTTAATTGGTTAATGATATCTTCAGCATCAGACTTACTACCAACAAGGATCGTCGCAGTTTGAACTTTAGGTTGGTACTTGGTCCATTGCTTATTGATTTGCTTGTTAGTAATGTGGGAGTAATGACGAGCAGCTGCAGTCAAGAGTAAGTTTGACCGAATTTGTTGCTTCAATGACTTTTCAGTTAAGTTTTGACTTTGAAGATAAGCATTAAAGTCTGAACCGTACTCGTTCTTGTAGGTATTATATTGCGCGTTAACTTGCTTATCACTGACTTCTTTACCGTATTGCTTCTCCAAAACCTTATCTAAGATCATTTGTTGAAGCACTTGCTTACCAGCACTGGTTTGCTTCATGCTGCTGTAGTATTCGCTCTCAGTGATTTTACCGCCGCTAGTAGTAGCGACTGCTTTATTTCCACAGGCAGCAAGCGGCATCATCAATGCGGCCCCCGCAATGATAGCAATTAACTTTTTGGATTTCATGTAAGAAACACATCCTTAAACAAAATATTTTTTCGATAACTTCACTCATCCAATATACCACACTTATTTTTTCGTGCCAGTCTCCTAAATAAATGTTTATATCATCTTCATAATTTATTCACGGTTTAATGCTTGCAGGTCAAGAATTTTAACGTCAAGGTCCTTAATCCGATCATCAGCAGTAAAATAGATAACCTGATTCTTCTCAGCAATTTTTTCTAGCAAGGCCAGCATTCGTTGCCGCCGAACGTTATCAAAATTAACAAACCCATCATCAATAATTACTGGGAAGTTAGCTTGATCACTCATCACGGTGACAAAGCCAAGCCGGAGCGCAATATACAATTGTTCAGCCGTTCCCTGCGACAATTCTTCCACTAAAAAGACTTCTTGATCCCTTCGTACCACTTTGACTCCATCGGCCGTTAAACGGATCCGGGAATAGCGATGAGCGGTTAACAAGGCAAAATATTGTTCTGCCTGGCGAATGATTGCAGGGTAACGATCAGCTGAAGCTCCTATCAGGGCCTTATTAATCCACTGAATTGCCAATTGGTACCTTAACCATTCCTGTACTTCATGCCAAATCTTAGCGGCTAGGTTAGCCCGTTCTTGTTCCAGATTGCTGAGGGTTCCATCTTTAACTAAACTATCAATTTCGACTTTATCTTTTTGAATCTCTTCGTGGGTATGAGAGATTGTTAGGTTGAGCTGATCAAGCTGGTACCGAGTCTTCGCTAAAGCCGTCATTAGCTCATCTCTATTTGCGTATGCAGCAAGGGCTTGGCGGTCTTCTGCGGTCAATTGTTGTCCATAGGCATCTGATGCCAAGGCTTGTGATTGTGCTGCAGAACGATTTGCTAAGTACTGGGTAAACTGGTTATCATCGTGCACCCCTGCTTGCTGATAAATCGCCAGTTTTTGCTGATGAATTTTACTGTAGTCTTGATTGAGCTGGGCTAAATTGTTAGCAATCGTTGCTTTTTCCCGGGTATTCGCTTGGATATCCTGGCGCGCTTGTTGCCCTTGTTCCAGCAAATCATCCAATTTAGTCCTAACAGCCGCCAAAGTTAGACTTTGCAAAGCTGGTGGCAATTGTTGGTTAAAGATAGCAAGTTGGTGGTCATATCTTTGCTGATCTTGTTTGGCAGTTTGGAGCTGGGCAGCTAATTCGGCATTTCGTTGTAAATCTCCCTGGATTAATAGCCATTGATCAGGCGGAAAATCCTGTAAGCCATGTTTTTGGCCAAACGCCATGATTGCTTGGGAATCTGTCGTTACTGGAGCAGAATGACTTCCTTGGCGTTGATAATAAAGATACATAACTGTCGCAAAGGCCGCAATTGCTCCGATAGCGGTAATAAAAGTGGCATTCGCTAATAATCCAATGATAAAAAGGACAAAGCCGCCGATGATTCCGATCATTGCGGCGCGAGAAGGATCGCCATTTGACTGGTTCGTATTTGCCCGAGAAAGCGGTTGGACATTAAGAAGGCGGGCAAGTTCTGCTTTTTCTTGAGGAGTTAAGGGCACCGGCAAGGGCTGGTGGTAGCGTGTTTTAATTGCAGTTAATTCCTGCTGCCACTGATTAGCTTGCGTTTGTTGACGGTGCTGTAAAGCCTCCTCCGCTTGTAACTCAACCGCTTGCTCCTTGAGGCGTTGAAGTTCCGGGATGCTTTGTGGCGAATGCTTAGTTGCTTGTGGAGACTGATGATCGATCCTTGCCAAGCGCTGTTGATAAACCTGTTGTTGGCGGCGAAGTTCCTTTTCCCTAACTTGTAGTTCTTGAGCCGTCGTAACTTGCTGATCAGTTAAATAGTCAGCAATTGGTCGAGTTTGGTGGCTATGTTGCCATTCATGGTAAACCGGCCACAACTGCTGTAAATGTGCTAATTTTTGCAAAAGTGGCTGTTGTTTTTGCAATTCTGCCTGTGCTTGCCGCAATTTTTCTTTGTTTGTCTTCAAATCTGCCTGCAGGTCCTGATAACGGTGAAATTTACCACGCGCTTGGTTAATTTTATCTGTCAAATTTGCATATTGATGAAGATCTTGATTGAGCGGCCATTTCCGTCCGCGCGGTTTATAGAGATGGTCAGCTTGTTTCTGGTACTGATCAATTAACTGGTCCCACTGTGCACTGCCAACAGCCCCTAGTTGCTGCAGATGTTGTTGCCATTCATCCCGATTAAGCTCGTCCACAGCTGTTAAGTCTCGTTGACCAAAACTAAAAAGGGCTTGATAGAGCGACCGATCCATTGAGCCAAGCAGTTGCTTTAATTCTTGCTCACCACCTTGACGTCCTTGTGAATCAGTCACACTAACCTTACCGCCATTCCGACCGCGTTGCCGTTTAATCACGTAATCATGGCCGTTGATCTCAACTAATAAACTTCCACCATAACTAGAAGTAGTTTTCGGAATATACTGAGCAAACCGATTCTTTCCCCGCCCATCCGCAAAGCCAAATAAAACACTAACAAGAAAGGCCATTAGAGTTGTCTTTCCGGCTTCATTAGGGCCATAAATTATTTGGGGGTTAGCTGTAAAGTCAAAATCTTGATCATGCCATTTGCCAAAGCCATCGATATGAACTTTCTTTATTTTCATATGTTAATCCTCCCGCCGCAATAATTGAGTCGTCGCTTGCTTCAGTTGCTGAAGATCAAGGTTTGTCAACTTAGCGGCTAAATCAGCATCCCGTGCTAAACTTTTTGTTAATTCTGTAATATTAGCAGGGGTAAATACTTCTTGGGCGGCTTGTTGCCAATACTGTTCATCTAGATCAGTCATTGATGGCAACAAATTTTGCTGGTGGAGCAAGAGGTCATAGATCCACCATTTACCATTATCTGCATTTTGGTCCTGCAGGTGTTCAAGGACATCCCCATTTGCAAGCAGGTGCCGAATCGTTGGTGAAAGTTGTTCAATGTTAGCAATCGTAAGCTCTACCAGTTGGAATGGTGCATTTTTTAGTTTGTCATCAATTGCTTGCGACAGGGATCGCTCTACTTCAGCAAGACTACTAGTTGGTAAAGCATTAACGGTTAGACTTGTCCATTCAATTTCCGCAACTGGTTTAAATTGCGGCACAAGTTTATTGCCCTGACTTTCCACCAAATAATAGCCGTGCTGTCCGGCTTCATTTTTATGCCGTCCCTGTGGATTACCGCTGTAAATAATTGGCGGCTTCTCATTCAAGATTTGGTGCTTGTGAATATGACCAAGTGCCCAATAATCATAATTTTTATCGATTAATTCATCGGTCGTAAACGGAGCATAGTGGTTATCTTGACTTTGCCGAACTGCTCCATGAAGCATCCCGATGTGCCAGGTTTCGTTTCGTTTTGGTGGATATTTTTTCACTTGATCTTCTTGAATCCAGCGTTGATCATAACTAAAGCCGGAGATAGCAACACTGTCATGATTTGCCAAAGTAAGGGTGGTAGTCGTTACGCGATTGCCAAAAACATGAACGTTTGCTGGCAGTTCGCCTGCATCTTGGACAATTTGATAATCATGGTTACCATAAAGTAGATAAACGGGGATGCGGGCCTGTTTAAGTCGTTCGCATTGCTTGATGAAAAAATCGGTAGCGGCAATGCTTTGCTGATCACGGTCATAAATATCCCCGCTAATTAAAACAAAATCAACTTTTAAGGCAATCGCATCGTCAACAATCTTTTGAAAAGCAGTAAACGTCGATGAGTGGACGCGTTCCCATAACGGCTTGGGCATCGAAGTCAACCCTAAAAAAGGACTATCAAGGTGTAAATCGGCTGTATGAATAAATCTCATAATTTTTCCTCTTAACAATAAAGGAGCTGAGAAAAATTTTGCTTTCTCCCAGCCCCTTACTTGGATCGTAATAAATTAACTATTCTTGTCCTGGCATCTTTGGCATTACTTCACTGTAAAGATCTTGAATTGGACTTGTAATTGTCTTATTCAATTGTTGAAGCATGCTATCAACTTGCCGTTCTTGGTTCATCAAGTCTTGAACAACCTTCTTGCCACTTACTTTCTTAGCAAGGTTTTGGATGTTTTTAATTTCATCATCAGTTGGTTGTTGACCAGTCATTTGCTTGTGTTGAGCATCTGCTTGAGCTTGTTGGAACTTCTTGAAAGTGTCAAAGGTGTCACTGTCAGCCTTTAATGCTTCAAAAGCCTTTTGTAATCCTTGATATTCTTGAGTTTCGCGCAATTGGCGACTAAGTTCATTTGCAGTATCATAAATATTTACAACCATGTAAAAGTCTCCTTTATCTCGTTCTTAGATTAATTGTATCATATTATCCTAGAAAAGCGATCGAACATTGCTCCACCATTGACTTGCCTTATTACCAAAGTTATTTACTGATTGGTTGAAGTTATTTACAAAGTCGCCCCCATCTTTGAGGAATGATCCCCATCCTTTAGAGGAACCCTTTGTCTTTTCTTTTGCCCGTGTTTGAGCATCTTCAACCGTGAATTTGGTTCCAGCAGTATTTGGCAAAATCGCACTCATTTCATTCTTGTAAAGGTAGTTAATGCTCCGTTCAGAAATATCGTTTAGGGTGTGGCTTTGGTTTGTATCATCATAGCCTTCCCATGTTGCAACCACTACATCGGGCGTATAACCTACGATCCACTTATCACGATCATTGGAATCATCGCCTTTTACCCCTGAGTTTGTGGTCCCCGTTTTACCGGCAAGCGTATAGCCACTTGGTTTGGCCGTTTCACCAGTTCCGTGATCAAATACGCCAATTAGCATACTAGTCATTTCTTTGGCTGTCTTACCAGAAATGATCCGCTTATTCTTGCTACCATCATTTTTGGCGATCACCTTTCCAGAGGCATCTTCAATCTTGGTAATGTAGTGCGGTGATGGCATCAAACCATCATTGGCAAAGACTGCATAGGCACGAGCCATTTGTTGCGGTGATACTCCGCGGGTCATACCACCGAGGGCCAAGGCAAGGTTCTTATCACCCTTTTCAACTGGCAAACCAAACTTCTTTGCCATATCATAACCACGATTGACCCCGATCTTATTTAATAACCAGACTGCTGGAGCGTTAAGACTCTCATAAAGAGCCTTATACATCGGTACCGTCCCGCTATAGGTATCATCATAGTTCTTTGGCGTGTAATTATTAGTTCCATACGATTGTTTCTTATCTTGAAGCGTTGAATCATAGAAATATCCATGCTCTAGGGCTGGTGTATATACAACAATCGGCTTAATCGTTGACCCGGGCTGCCGCCGCATCTGCGTAGAACGGTTAAATCCACGGAAGACATGTTTTCCACGCCCACCAACGACCGCGGTAATTCCCCCATTTTTCGGATTCATCGCAATCGAGGCTGATTGAACCATTGTGCCATCAGCCGAGTTCTGTGGGAAGTTATCGTCATCGTCATAAGTTTGCTGCATTGACCGCTGCTGATCTTGGTCCAGCGTCGTATAAATCCGATAACCATTATTCATGATATCTTTTTCCGAAATATGATAACGGCTTTCTGCTTCGGCAATGACCGCATCAAAGAAGTACGGGTACTTATAACTATCATTTGGCACGTAGCCGTTGGTAATATTCAACGGTGTTTGCTTATATTGATCCGCCGCACTTTGACTCAGCTTATGATTTTCAACCATCAGCTGAAGAACCATATTCCGTCGTTGCTTCGTTGCTGTTGGATGTTCTACTGGGTCGTACATCCCTGGCGACGTCAGCATTCCAGCCAGGGTGGCTGCTTGGGGTACTGTTAGCTGACTGGCGTTTTCATTAAAGTAACGCTTTGCCGCATCTTGAACTCCCCATACCCCATGACCAAAGTAGGCATTATTGAGGTACATTGTTAAAATCTCATTTTTGCTGTATTGGTTTTCTACCTCAACCGCAATAAAAATTTCCCGAGCCTTTCGGGAGAAGGTCTGTTGTTGAGTTAAAAAGGCATTCTTAACCAGTTGTTGCGTTAAAGTACTACCCCCACCGGAGATATAGTCACGGTGAAGAAGTTTATTTTTCACTAGTAAGACGCCAGCCCGGCCTAACCCTTTGACTGAAAAGCCGTGTTCATGATAGAAATTCCGGTCTTCAGTCGAAAGAACTGCGTTAGGAACATTTGATGAAATATCTTTTAATTCCACATAAGTTCCCTTTTGAGCATAGAGGCTCCCGGCTGATTGATTGCTACGGTCATAAATCATTGTTGGCCGTTGCAACCTGTTCTTAAGATTTTTAACATCTGCAGTTTTAGCAACAAATGTCAAATGGATACTGGTAATTAAGAAAATTCCTAGAAAAATAACAATGATCCATCGCGTTAATTGATAACGATGCCAGAACTTTTTCAGCATCGCAACAAAGAGCTGCCAATAGTGCTTAAACCAAACTCGGAACGACGCCCAAGTCTTTTTTAACCACTTCATGATTCGCTCTTTCAAATCTGAATTAGATTGTGGTTCACGATTCATTAACAAATCTCCATTTTCATTTCAAAAAGCTGACAATTATTTTATCACATTTTGGTAAATGGTAAGCTATTTTCTCCGCCAGCTTTACCAGAAATTAAAAATGAAGAGACTGGAGAAAAACTTATTCTCTCAAGTCTCTTCACAATAATATTTAGTAGTTATAACGATTACATCTCATCTGGTGCCTTGATATCAAGTAAGTTAAGGGCTGACTTGAGCACATCACTAACTGCTTGAGTAAGAGCTAACCGTGCTGGTTGAGCTTCGTCCTTATCAAGAATCCGAGTGTGAGCGTAGTATTGGTTAAACTTTTTAGCCAATTCAAGGGCATATTTAGCGATTACTGATGGATCGTAGTTTAATGCAGCCCGTTTGATTGCTTCACTGTATTGACCAAGGAAGCTGATTAATTCCCAAGCTTCAGCACCGGCATTTGTCAAGTCAACATCGCTAAAGTCCCGGATACCACCCTTACGTAAGATACTCTCGGCACGAGCACGAGCATATTGAACGTAAGGACCAGTTTCACCTTCAAACTTAACAACATCTTCAAGCTTGAAGTTAACGGCATTCCGACGGTAGTTCTTTAAATCATGGAAGATAACGGCACCAACGCCGACTTCTTTAGCAACTTCATCAGCGTTTTCAAGGTCAGGGTTCTTTTCGGCAATTTGCTTCCGTGCTAAATCAATAGAATCATTCAATACGTCTTCAAGGGAAACAACATTACCCTTCCGCGTAGACATCTTCTTACCGTTTAAGTTCATTAAACCAAAGGAGATGTGTTCAATTTGATCCCACCAGTTGAAGCCCATTTCCTTTAAGGCCGCACGTAATTGCTTAAAGTAAGTTTCTTGTTCGGCACCGACAACGTAAAGGGACTTAGCATGACCATACATCCGCTTCCGGAAAAGTGCAGTTGCCAAATCACGAGTGATGTAAGTTGTCGTTCCATTACTCTTGATGATGAGTAATGGTGGTAAGTTATATTCATCAAGGTCAACAATTTCTGCACCTCGACTAGGCTTCAATAAGTTCTTATCCCGTAACAATTGGATAGGTTCTTCCATCTTTTGAGCAGAGAAAGCTTCCCCATTAAATGAGTCAAAGTTAACATCTAGCATCTTGTAAACACGTTGGAACCGTTCAAGAGAAACTTCACGGAACCAGTGCCAAAGCCGCCATGCTTCTTCGTCACCATGTTCGAGCTTAGCAAACCAGTCACGACCTGCTTCAGTATATTCTGGATGTTCGTCAGCTTCATTATTGATCCGCACATAGTACTTAAGCAAAGTATTAATTGGATCCTTCTTAACTTCCGCTTCGTCTCCCCACATCTCATAAGCAGCCATTAACTTACCAAATTGAGTACCCCAATCACCAAGGTAATCAATCCGAATTAAGTTGTAGTTAACTTTTTCAAGAATCCGGGCAACAGCTTCACCAATCATGGTTGAACGAAGGTGACCCATTCCCATAGGCTTAGCAATGTTTGGTGATGAATAATCAATCGTAACATTTGATTGGTGACCAAGATCAATCTCACCATAATGTTCAGGATCCGCTAAGATAGTTTGCAAAATCTTAGCACCAACTTGGGCTTTGTCGAGGAAGAAGTTGATATATGGACCAGCAACAACTACCTTTTCAAAACCGTCTTGGTCAACCTTTTCAACTAATTCACTTGCAATCATTTGCGGTGCCTTATGTAAGGTCTTAGCTAAAAAGAATGTTGGGAAGGCATAATCCCCATTACTAGAATCTTTTGGCCGTTCAATCTTAGCTTCAATTTCTTTAACATCCATCTCTGGCAATGCTTGTGCCAATGCAGCTGCAACTTGTTGCTTATCGCTCATATATATTCCTCCTTATACTTATAAAAAAACGCCCCTAATAAGCATTATGCTTACTAGAGACGAGATTTACCCGCGGTACCACTCTAATTGAATTAGAATTCCACTCATTAATTGATTTAATTGAAATATCCGAGGCACGCCTTCACAAATCGAAAAGCCCCTAACTCTCATCAACAAAGGGTCGCTGTAGATTTCAAAATGCTACTACTCCTCAAATCCTATTTTCATACTCAATCATTATAACAAATTTAGATTTAAAAACAAGGACCTATCTACGGGGAACGAGTTATTGCTTTTTTCTTACTTATTATATGTTACAATTATTATCATTAAATAATAATGAAAGGTTGATGAGTTATTTATGACAAACCCTACAATTCAAGCTGTCACAATTGCAGGTCATGATTCGGATGGGAGTGCTGGAATGCCCGCGGACCTTCATGCCTTTTTTGCGGATGGCGTATATGGTCACGGTATTTTAACTGCCGCTGTTTCCGGAAATTCTTATGGGATCACCTCTTCTCAAGTAATGCCGCAAGAATTTATTGCTGAACAGTTTAAGGTGTTAAGTGAAGATTTTGACATCAAAGCAGCCAAAACTGGAATGCTTGCTAATGATGATGTAATTAATGTCGTTGCTGATAACTATTCGCCTGAACATTTTGGCCCGTTAGTTGTTGACCCTGTGATTATTACTAAGCACGGAGCAATGTTGCTTGAACAATCCGCCTATGAACTATTTCGTGAACGAATTATTCCCCTTGCAACTGTTATTACCCCTAATTTCTATGAAGCTCAAAAGTTAACAGGAATCGAAATGAGTACAGATGAAGAACGGGTTAAAGCAGCCCATTATCTCCAAGATTTAGGGGCAAAAAATGTGGTGATTAAGGGCGCGCATAATGATGATAGCCAAACAACTGTTGATGACTTTGTTCTTCTTGAAGACGGTGATAGCTTCTGGCTCAAAAAACCTTTTGTTAAGACTGATCGATTGAATGGAACCGGGGATAGCTTCTCCGCGATCATTGCTGCCGAGCTTGCGAAGGGAAATAATGTTAAAATAGCAGTAACAAAGGCTAAAGATGCCGTTTACGCAGCAATCGCAAATCCATTAACGGTTGGTCATAAATTTGGTCCAATCAACCATTGGGATGCGCAAAAGGAGCTGCATTAGGAGGAATTTTTGATGCTTGATACGTATAGGCATAAAGTTGTATTAATAGGTGATGGGGCTGTCGGTTCATCATTTGCCTTTTCATTATTGCAGTCAACAAATGAGGTCGATGAATTGGTACTGGTGGATCGTACAAGGTCAAAAGCAGTTGGGGATGCGGCTGATCTTGCTGATATTACACCCCTGACAAACCCAGTAAAGATTTATGCGGGAACCTATGAAGATGCCGCTGATGCTGACGTGGTTGTTATTACAGCGGGGATTCCCCGTAAACCTGGTGAAACACGTTTAGACCTAGTTAATAAAAACACTACGATTCTTAAGTCAATTATTGAACCGATTGTCAAAAGTGGATTCACTGGTGTTTTCGTTATCTCAAGCAATCCTGTTGATATCCTTACAACAATTGCGCAGCGAATCAGCGGTTTTCCTAAAGAACGGGTTATCGGGACCGGAACTTCTCTTGATTCAATGCGGCTACGGGTCCTCTTAAGCAAGAAATTACACCTATCCGTCAATGTCATCGATGCCTTAATGCTTGGCGAACATGGTGATACTTCTTTTGCGGCCTTTAATGAAATCACAATCGGTGGAAAGGCCCTCAATACAATTACTGCCCTTTCAAATATTGATAAAAGTGAAATTGAAAAAGCAGTTCACGAAGCTGGCAGTCAAATAATTGCCAATAAAGGGGCTACTTTCTACGGAATTGCTAAATGCCTCTCGTATATTACACGGGCAATCATCGAAAACCGGAACCTTGTCCTACCGATTTCGGCTCCGCTTGATGGACAGTACGGAATTAAGGGCCTGTACTTAGGAACGCCTGCCATCATTAATAGTCAAGGAATCGGCCAGGTCGTTGAATATCCGTTAACATCAGATGAAGTTAAAAAGATGCAACAGTCTGCTGAAGCAATGCATCAAGTTTTAGCTAAGATTGAGATCTAAAAAAGCTGAAGCTAGGAGAAAACTTTCTCTTAGCCTCAGCTTTTTTATAAGAGCGGGTAACGAGAATCGAACTCGCGACGCAACCTTGGGAAGGTTGAGTTTTACCACTAAACTATACCCGCATTAACTAACTAAGTTCAACACTTAGTTAGTATATACCTCTTCTAATTATTTGTCATCTTTTTTTAAGATTTTTTTGAAGATTTAGTATCTTCTGCTGTTTCTTCGTCATCCTTTTCTTCTTCACGAGGAACAGCCTTTACCATCTTAGCTTCTTTTTGGCGAATAACAGCGCGGCCATTTAATTCGTTAACCCCGCTTTTATCAGACGGATCAAAATCTTGGATGGATACCATAATTGAATTAGTATAAACCTTTTCAACAACACCAGAAAATTCATGTTCGAGGGGACCGAATTTCTTTCCTTTTACAATATCGCCAATTTCAAAATCTGCCACTTGATTTCACCTCAAATATTATTTATTTTTACGCAAGCAATATACGTACCATACACTTTTTTTATTATATTTTCAAGTCAAAAGCATATAGTCAGTTTCTCTCATCAATGCTAAAATCAAAGCCGAAAGGAGTTTACCCATATGTTAAAAATAATAGTGGCGGTCTTAATCATTATTTTGATTCTCATCACTACCACTGGTCTACATGCAAAAATTGAACGGAAAGTGACTAACTGGCTTGAACTAAGCCGTTTATTCTTTTTCCTTTTATTGACCGCTTCGATTGTCCATACCTTTCTTCATTTCAAGACTCAGCTTCTGAGCAACCTAGTATGGATCATCTTTTTAATTCTAATCTATATCTTAATGGAAACTGCTTTCCGCCTTAAACGGGAAACATTTGGCAATCCCTATCTAACAGCCTTACTTTTTATTGCCCTTATTATTGCCTTTGGGATTGGCTGCTGGTGGATCTAAACCAATAACTGTTTTCAATAGTGTCAATCATTTTCACTAACTGACTAGTTTCCTCAACATCATGAACTCGTAAAACACGACCGCCTCGCAAATACATTGCTGTCTCAGCAATCAATGTTACGCCGAGACGGTCTTCTTTTGCTAGATTAAATAATTTTTGACCAAAACCTTTTCGGGAGATCGCAACCATAATCGGGCGCTGGAGGTAATTAAGCTGGTCAATGTTGCGCATCATCGCATAATCCTGGTAACCGTCAGCAACCTTTGCATACCCAATTCCTTGATCTAAAATCACTCGTTCAAGATCAATGCCAGCAGCCGCTATTGTCCCAAGATTGTGTTCAAAGAATTTCTGCATCGCTACGGTAAGGTTATCATAGTCATGGGTTCGGCTGCTATGCATCGTTACCATTCCAACATTTTCCTTAGCCATCAAAATTAGTTTTTGTTTTGAATTAAATGCCTGCACATCATTGATAATATCTACTCCGGCCTTAATTGCCGCTGCCATTACTGGGAGTTTATACGTATCAACTGCGATCGCAATCTGGGGATAGTTTTCACGAAGAAGCTGAATAGCCGGCATAATTCGCGCAATTTCTTCTTCCGGATCAACCTCTTTAAAGCCACCCGGTTTCGTAGTTTGCCCACCGACTTCAATTACGTTTGCCCCAGCTGCCACCATCTTAGCAATTTGACTAGCAATAGCGGAATGGGATTGAAATTTACCCCCATCATAAAATGAGTCAGGAGTTACATTTAAAATTCCATAAATCACCGGTTGCTCTGTCAGATCAAAAGTAAACCGGCCTGCACGCCAAATAATCTGGTGACGATGGTAAACCTGTTCAAGAGAAGCAATTAATTCTTGGTCGTTCTCCCACCGCTCTTTCACCCGTGCTATTAGTTCTTTTAGTGAAAGGAGCGGGAAAGAAAATTCTACGCGCTTTTCAACACAAGCGACAGGGGTATCAAAATGACGGATAAATCGCTCTACCATTCCAGCCGTCTCCACATCTGGACACTCCCACGTCAATAAAAGCTGCTGATGGCGATTAACTTGGTCGGCTAAGATCGCGGACACTAACTTCGAATAGTCTTTAGTAACTAAATTTTCAGTAACTTTCATTTCATTCTCCTAATTGATCTAATAAATTTTTAACAGCTCGTGCACGATGTAAATAAGAAATGCGGGTCGGCTGGTCCATTTCGGCGAGCGTTTGTGATTCACCAGCTGGAATAAAAATCCGATCAAACCCCGTCGCATTGACTCCGCGTTCGGCATGAGCAATTGTCCCCTTTAATTGACCATGACCAATTTTAACCACTTGATTATTTATCGCCAGGGCAATTGTTGTTTTCATTATAAATTGTCGGGATTTACCATCAACTAAATGGATCAAGTAATCATTTAAATCACCATTAGGAACTTCTTGTGCCAATTCCCGCGCTGTCTGCACCCCGTATCTTCCAGGAAAAGCCGGGAGTTCTAAGCCAGAATCATCGGCAATTATTTTTGCTGCCGGTAGTTGTTGACTGATAAAGAGGGCCTTTGCCTTTGCGTTTTCTTCATAGCTCACTGTTGATTCAGGAGGAAAGGTTTGTTGCGGTAACTTTTTTCGATACCCCTCACCGTGTTGGTGGTAAAAATTTAGAATGGTTTCAATTTCTTTAATTTTATGAATATTATGGGTTGCAATAATAAAATTATTTTTCATCTAAACTGGCCTCGATATCTTTAATCGTATAAAAAGAACCCGTTACAATAATTAAATCATTCGGCTCCGCAATCTTTTTTGCCACCACTAACCCTTTTCGGGGATTATCGGCAATAATCGCTTGAGGCAGAGCTGATTTCAACTCACTTACATCAAGGGCGCGAGTTGGATGGTCAGGAGTAGTAATTATTATCTTATCTGCCATTTGCTGATAAATTTTAACCATCTGACTAATATTTTTATCAGCAAGAAAACCAAGAACCATAATTACTTTATTACGGGGAAACTTAGAGATAGTTTCGGTAAGTTGTTTGGCTGCATCTGGATTATGAGCCCCGTCCAAAATAATAGAAGGATGATCAGCGATTTTCTGCATTCGACCAGCAATCTTCACTGTCGCAAGCGTTGATAGTAAAGGCTGCCAAGAAGTAACCAGTCTTCGTTGAAAAAGAAAATTAAATACACTGACAACGGTGCCCAAATTTTCACTTTGAAATGTCCCTAATAAATTAAAAGGAACTTTATAAATTTTATGATTAACTTTCAGGATTGCCTTTCCATCAACAATTGACTGGGCATCTGCTTGCGTTAATCCCACTCTTTGCTGATGAGCCTTTGCCTTAATAATTGTGAGAGTGTCTTTTTCTTGGTGCGGCGCTAAAAACACTTGCTTAGTCCCATTCTTGATAATCCCTGCTTTAGCTTGGGCAATTTGGGTAATCGTTGGGCCTAAGATCCGCGTATGGTCAAGGGCAACATGTGTTATCACACTAATAAAAGGCGCATTGATAATATTGGTTGCATCATCTTGACCGCCTAAACCGCATTCAATGACTGCCCAATCCACTTTTTGATCCGCAAAATATTGCAGCATTATTAAGGCCCACCACTCAAAAATGGTAATATCATCAGGCGAAAGATCAATTGGTAAGCGTTCGGTGATCTTTTGGTAAGTCATCGCAAAATCTTTTTTACTAATCAAATGGTCATTAACCTTAATTTGCTCCCGATCATCTACCAAAGCAGGACTGCTAAAATAACCGACCCGATATCCAGCATTTTGCAAACCCTGTTCTAACATTGTCCCAGTCGAGCCTTTTCCGTTTGTCCCCGCAATATGGATAATCTTAAATCGCTGGTCAGGATTTTTTAAACGAGTAAGAATTCGTCGTAAAAATTTTACCCGATCCTGTTGTCCTCCCAACATTTGGCGGTTAAAGCCCGCGTTAATTTGTTCATAGGTCTGCACGATAATTCCTCGTTTGATTTAGAAATTCTTGTTTCAAATTACTGTCAGTCTTAAATTGACCTGTAAACTTATCAGTATACGTAAATTGACCGGCCTTATTAACACCTCGCATTTCCATACAAAGGTGGCGGGCCGCAATGGTTACTGCAATCCCGGCTGGATCAAGGATTCGTTGCAACTCGGCTACTAAATCTGTTGTAACGCGTTCTTGCATCCCCGGTTTTTTCGTTACAAAATCTAACAACCGGGGAATCTTACTTAGGCCAATAACTTTCTTATCTTTAGGAACATAAGCCACATTCGCGTATCCGAAGAATGGCAGCAAATGGTGTTCACACATTGAATAAAAAGGAATGTGCTGCACTAATACCATTTCTGGCACATCATCAACATGAAAGACCTTATAGTTCGCCACTTCTTCTGGTTGATGGTTAAGAGAAGAAAAAACTTCTTGGTACATTTTGGCAACGCGCTGGGGTGTCTCTGCCAATCCTTCTCGTTCCGGATCTTCACCGATTGCAATTAATAAATCTTTAACAGCCTTTGCTATTTTTTGTTGGTCCATGAAAATACCTCTCGTCCATATATCTTTTTAAGCCAATTATGGTCTGGAGTCTTATTTAATAAATGATCCAATTGCTGATAATAAGGATCATTTTGATTAGTAATTTCGCGCATTGGTAATAAAACAAACTGCCGGTTAGCCATTTCTGGATGAGGAATTGTTAACGTTGAGGTTTTAATATGTTGATGACCAAAATCAATAATATCAAGGTCAATTGTCCGTGGTCCCCAATGAATGAGCCGGCGTCGATGTAACTCCTGTTCGATATTGTGAAGATGGTCAAGGAGTTGCTGAGCTGTTAACCCAGTTGCAACTTTAACCGCAATATTGTAAAAAGAATCTTGTTTGACACCTCCCACCGGTTCTGTTTCATACACTGAGGAGATCGCCGTAATATCAATTTTAGGCGGCACATTCAGCATCTGAATAGCTTTTTGAAGGTTTGCTAACCGGTTGCCCATATTACTGCCAATGCTTAGATAAACTTCAGTCATAATTACTTGCTCCCTGCTACTTCAATTTCGACATTATCAAAAATTCCGGCAATTGGCACACTATACTTACGAATACGAAGGCGAATACCATTAAGCATTGGGTATGTTTTGAAAAGCTCATGCAATAAATTATTAGCAAGGCTCTCAATCAAATTGTAATTATGGTGGGCAACAAACTCCGCAATTGTTTCATAAACATCAGCGTAACTGACAGTTTCCTCTAATTCATCGGTTTTAACCATCGTTTCAATTGGGTAGTCCATTTCACAGTCAATTTCAATTTTTTGACCAAGCTTTTTCTCTTCCGCAAATACACCATTGTAAGTATTAAATGCCATGTTGTTAATTCTAATCTTTCCGATAAGCTATTGCCCCTTCATTTTTTATTTTCTATCATAACGCATAAGTTAGTTGGTGAAAATATCTTAATAGATTAAGGGCGCAATCTTTTCCTGGTACCATTGTTCCCCAGCTTTTGAGAAAGGATTAGTAAACGGCGCAGGTTTAATCAAGCGGTCATCGACGTTAAACAATTTTAACTGTCCCTTAACTTTTAATGGTTCAATCCAATAAGAACCACCTTCCTCAAAGGGTGCAATCACCCATGCATAATATTTTTGTTCACCGTCATATTGTTCCTCAATTCCAGTAATCTTAGCAACACATAACGCATGACTAGCTACCGCCCCATGTGTCTTCTTCGCACTATTGCAAATTAGGAGGTCACCACGATATTTAGTTGTCCATGTCCGGTATTCCTCTGTTTTTGTATCATTTAAGATTTCCATTCCATATTCGGGATGAATTGATAAAACTTTCATTTTGGTCTTCCTTTGCAGTTTTATTTCAATATAAAGAAAAAAGCCCAGCAAATCAATGTTTACCGAGCTATGATGATGCCTCAGGCAGGAATACTAAACATTGATATAACGGGCTTTGAGCTTTATTTTGTCGTGAGTTTGTCGTGAACTCTATAATTCCGCCAATTTATCAATGATTAAGGTGTCGTTTTTAGCCTTGTACTCATCCACTAAATAAGAATAAGTATTCAAGGTTACAGTGATGTTTGAATGTCCTAAACGTTTGCTAATGGCGTATATATCGACACCTTGACTTAACAAATAGGCAACATGAACATGGCGCAAGGAATGAAAGTGAAACCCTTGCTTTTCAATACCACAGTCATTCATAATAGACCGTAAACACTTATTCAATGCGTTACTTGTTGGAATTGTCCCTAACACGTTTTGAAACACCATAACACTATTATTAGCTTTCAATTCAGCTAAACGATTTAACAGTTGACGGTTAACCTTAATCGTTCGCTTGCTAGATTCTGTTTTAGTTGGTTTGAAAGCTTTTTTCTTTTCGTCCCACGACTTAGAAATGCTAATTGTTGAATGTAAAAAATCTATATCTTTCCACGTGAGCGCCTGTATTTCGCTCTTTCTCATCCCTGTATAGATAGCCGTGAGTATCATGTAACGGCTTGTATTATAGTGATTGAGCTTCTTGTTGACCTCATTTTTCAGTGTCACTAACTCATCATGACTAAGGTATTCAACTTTGCGCTCTCGCTCTTTATTAGCTACCACCTTGACGTTATGCGTGAAGTCTTTGCTGATAATATCATCATCAATCGCATAGCCAACACATGAACGGATAGCATTATTGAGCTTGTTTACGCTGTCCCTAGCATGATTAGCACCGTACCAGTTAATAAATGCTTGATAATCAGAGCGCTTGATGTCCCGTAGTCGTGTATCTTTCCAGTAGTTTTCAATAGTTTTCCGTATGACCTTATAACGGTTTTTCGTAACATCAGTAATACCATTTTCCTCATAGAGTTCATACCACCGCCAATAATACTTAGCTAGTGTCATATCTTTTAAATCAAGGTTCACTTGGTCTAACTCTGCTTCTAGTTTATTGGCTGCTTGCAGTGCTTCACGCTTTAAATTAAAACAGCCGGCTGATTTTTGATGCCACTTCCCCTCGTTATCTTGGTAGCTTGCATAACCGTAGTATCCTTTTTTCGCTTTTCTTACATAACTCATAAAATTACCTCTTTCAATCGCACAGCTTGCCAACGTGGAATATTGGAGGTATGTATTTGAGTTTTCGTGGCGCAATTTTGCGCTGTCAAAAGGGGGATGGGCTGAGCGCAGTTTGCGTTAAACAATCATGCGTCCAATTTTGGACGGATGTACTGAGCCAACTTTTCGGCTGAGTGATATTCACTCCGTAATTTTGCCGGGCTCAATTTTGAGCTGAGTAAAGATGTGCGCAATTATGCGCAGATGTACTCACCTCAAAATTGGGGTGAGTAAGATGTCCTCGATTTTGAGGAGATGTAATCTGCTGAATTTTCAGCAGATTGAACATTGGCTCAATTCTCAGCAGATGTCCCCAAAACTGGGGAGAACTAAACGTTATTGATTTAAAGTACATCTAAAACTACTACATTAAAAGGCTATATATTAGCTATATCCAGCTATCTAACATACGTTTTCTAATGTCTTTTTAAACCGGTCGAATTCGACCGGTTTAAAATTAAGCGCTAATTTTTTCAGCGATCTCTAGCGACTTTCGATATTCCTCAGCTTCAGGGATTTCACGGAATTCAAACGTCCTATTGTAATACTTATCAAGAGCATCGTGAATTTGTTCGATAGTAATGTTAAAGAATTCTTTGCGATTATTAACTTTATTGACACGTTGCTTATCAAAGTAATTATGGAGATTCGCTTCAAGCTTATAGGCATCTTCGCTAAAGATTAAAGCGTGAACATCAAACTTAAATGGAACTGAGGCGCTACTTAATTCTCTGATGCGGTCTAATGGTTCTAATCGCCTTGTTACACCGATTTTGAATACATTTTGGCCAAATGAACCAATGTTAGAAATGATGTATACATATCCAGCTGTTGCATGATTTTCACGATAATCAAGGCTTTCAGACTTCTTGTCAAGCTCGCTAAGCTTAGATTTAAGTTTTGCAACTTCTTCTTGAAGTGACTTGTATTTTTCGTCATCTTCATTAACGTTTTCCATTTTTTCTTTAAGAAGCGCTTGAGCTTGTTCAAAGTGCTTTGCTTGTTTTGTGCGTTCCTTTTCAACGGCTTTTCTTTGTTTAGCTAACTCAGCTTGTACTTTTTTCTCTTCTCGCTCTTTTTCACGTTCTTCACGTAACTTTTCTTTTTCTTCTTCTTTCTTTTGCTCGTATTCAAAGGCTAGGTGAAGCTCATCTAGTTTCAAATTAAGATAATTTTGACTTAATTCCACACTATTTCCAGTGTTAAGCTTATTAAGTTGGTCAAAGGAACGATTAATTCGTTTTTCAATTCTAGGCATATTTGTATAAGTTGCCTTATTGATTGCAGCCTCACATTCAACGTTAAACGTTCTAATGAGTTGTTTTATATTTTTAAGTTGTACTCTGTGACCCTTTGAAGCAGAACCGTCCATTAGCATAGAGCTAATGATTACTCCAGCAGAGCCATTTTTTATTGCTTCTTTTTGCTTTTCTCTAATTTCAGATAATTTATCTTTATATTCAATGGAATTTTCAAATGAGTAGTGAGGGGTGTAAAGCCCGTATTCTTCGATACTAACTTGTTCGTCATATGAAATAATTTCATCTTTCACTTCATCTAATTCTTTTTGTTTTTTATCTAAGTCATTATTTAGATCATTCACTTTAGCGTTTAACTGCTGAATATTTCTTTCAATTTCAAGTTCGTTACTTAAATCAGCTGCTTGTTGATCAAGATTATCGATTTTTTCTTTAGTTTGTTTCAACTTTTCGTTTTGAATATTAAAGTTATTAGTTATTTTGTTTAATTCACTCTGCTTCTCTTTAATTAAATTATTTAATTCTTTCTCTTTGCTTTTGATTAGATTATCTAATTCTTCGGGTTTCATTTGAAGAATCGTCATCTTTTTGTCTAGTTTTTCTTTTTGATCCTTATTTTCAGCTTCTAACTTTGCGATTTGTGCAGCTTGATTTTTAATTTCCCTACGAAATTTATTGGGATTAATTACAGGCCAAAAGAATGATAATCCCCATCCTATTAACAATCCCACCAATGCGGCTAAAGGTGAGCCGTAAGTAAAAGCTGCTCCAATAGCAAATCCTAAAAATGAGACGGCTACAATAGCCGAAATTCTTTTAAATCTTTTCATAAAATCCCTCAAATTATAAATCTAATAGTTGCTTCTTCTTTGCTTCAAATTCTTCTTGCGTAATTATTTTGTCATCAAGCAAAGTTTTAAGTTCTCTTAATTCAGCAAATTCTTTACTAAATTGACTTCTACTTTCATCTTTATTAGAATTTGAAACTTTTTCCTCAGTGTGCATAGTTTCCTTTTCTTCAAGATGAGGTAATATATCATCTTCACTGAGCAATCTATCTAAATAAATATTGAATTTTTCTGCATCAGAGAATCCATCTAAAATCACTCTTTTACCAGCATTACTATATAAAGCAACCCCATCCCTGTATGGAGTAGCTCTTAAAAGTCTAGTAAATGGATAAGCTTTGCTTCCTTCTTTATTCACTAAGATAATCCGTTTGTTTGTTAGAAATAACGCACCAGTAAATAAAGTTACTATGTAGTTTTCTTTTTGAATATCAGTCTTAACACTCCCTAGTCTATAATTAAGACCTTTTGCTATATGGATTGAAGATGTTAAACCGCCGTAATTAACACGTCTTGTTTTAGATCTATCCTCTTTCCAATTAATTAATTCAGAAATTGCTAAGTAACAGTATTCATTCTTTTTAAGGACTAAGCCGTCAACTTTACCAGCACGTTTTGATAGGTCTTCAGTCTGCCATTCTTTTATTTGATCATTTCTTTGGGCTTGTCGTTCTTCTTCTGCTTTCTGCTTAGCCTTCTTTTTAGCTTGCTGCTTTTCAAGCATTGAATTACGGAGTTCTATACGTTTTTTCTTATAAGCAGCTCTTTCTTCAGGACTTTCTTTTATAAGAAAAAGGATTAAGTCAAATAAATATGCAAAGCAAAATCCAAAAAAGGCAAAGAATATTATTCCAATAGGGCCACCTGCTATTCCGATTACGGCAGCAATCCCGGTGATTATCCATATTCCGTGTTTGTACTTATTCCAAGCATCAATATACTCCATAAAATAAATCCCCCTAAATTTTAATGTCGATCATGTTTGCGAATTGGATTACGCATGATTAGTCCTTATATTTTTCTTTCAATTTTTTCAATTCTTGTTCATACTCACCCCAAAATTGAGGTGAGTAAGATGTGTCCGATTTTGGACGGATGTAATCAGCCGAGTTTTCGGCTAGTTAAACATAGGCTCATTTTTGAGCAGATGTCCCCAAAACTGGGGAGATATAGCAGTGGTGCTATTAGTGTGTATATTGGTTTCGCAGGATAGAACCTAGCAAAACCTAACATTAAACGGCTATATTGACGCCATAGCAACTGAAACAATGGTTATTTGTCTTTGCCGTCCTTATTGTCAAGCACCAAATCAGCTATAGAACTTTTTGACACATATTCAGCAAATTTTTCAATGCCTTTTATATAACATTTCATCACTTTTTGACGTTGCTTTTCATTACCAATTTTGACCGAATTTATGCTTGCACTCAAGAAAGAAACTACACCTATCAAACTCTTTAAATACTCTTGGTATGTATCGCTCTTGTAACGATTATCCATTTCCAAAAGTTGTATTATCGTTGACTTGAAAAGAATAACAGCTTCCGAAATTGCCTTACGTTTATCTTCACTTATGTTATTCGCAAATTCCGCATAATTGTCCAGTAGTCCATAATCATAAGCTATCTGTTCAAAGCTATCATTGCTGCCAAACTTGAAACCCTTAAAGGTTATACCTTGTAAATAAGGAACGGGAACATTAAAAAAATCAGCAAGTTTAACCCAAGTTTCTAGTTTTGGTTCTCTAGTTCCCTTTTCATATCTGCTAATCGTTCCGTTGCTAACACCAATTCCATCCGCCACCTGTTGGATTGTTAATCCTCGATCTTTCCTCAGCTCCGCAATTCTATTGTGGGGCTTTTTTTCTTTTTCTGATTCGTTCTTTTTCATAAAATTTCACCCAACTTCTTAATATAAAGATAACACATTTTTTCCTTTTCGGAAGAAAATAATTGACATTTCCAAAATGGAAGAATATTATTGTTTCCAGATTGGAAGAAAAAGAGGTGAACATCATGGATGTTTTTACAGACAATTTACAACGGCAATTATTAATGGCTAAAGGATTAGAGCGATTAACTCGCAATGATTTAGCTAACGAGATTGGCGTTTCGTTGCCTACAATGACACGCTTGATTAACAATAAAACGCCTTTTGCTATCCAAAACAATGTTTATAAGCGTTTGACTAATTGGCTATCTGAACATCGTGTCGTAGCAACACAAGACAAGTAAGGGGATGGATTGAATGAACGATTTAGTTTTCATGCACGGCTTGAATGAGGAGCCGTATACCACAGATAAGATCATTTCAGAATGCAGTAATAATCAATTGGATAATGTTAAGCACCTAATCCGTAATCATAAAAGAGACTTTGAAGAGTTCGGAGTTTTGGGATTTGAAATCCGTAAATTAAATGGACGTGGACGACCACAAAAGACCTACCACCTTAACGAGCAACAAGCTACTTTACTAATTACCTACTTGGATAACACACCAGAGGTCAATCAGTTTAAGAAAAATCTAGTCCGTGAGTTCTACCGTATGAGAAAAGAGCTCAATCAGCGACAGATTAACCGAGCTATTGAAAAGCCACAGCGTAAGTCTTTGATGGACGCTGTCAAGGATTGGCCACACGTTACTCAATGGAGTTATCGCAATATGACACAGCTTTTATTGAAGCGTGCTACTGGTGGACTTACTGCTCAGCAAATTAAGAAACAGCGACACGTCAAAGTTGCGTTAGATGGTCTAACACTCAAAGAGCAAGAACGGTATCAGCAATTAGAGAATATCGCTATTGGCCTTGTTGGCCTCAATAAGACGTGGGACGAAGTAAAAGGCGTTTTGCTATTAGCTTAATAATTGGAGTTGAGAACATGGAAAGTTTACAGGTGCAGTTGCCGAATGATTTACAGGAAGCAACTAAAACGATGATCGTGGAAGCCCTAAATGAAGCTATTAAAGATGTGCAAAACAAAAACAGTTTCCCGCCTTATCTGAACAAGGGGGAAGCTAGCGCATATTGTGGCGTATCACGGGGTGTCTTCAATACTTGGCTTAAAAAGTATGACATTCCCACAATCCAGATTGAGGGTGTTAGTCGTTTCAGACGGAAAGCCCTAGATGAGTTTATGCAACAACACGAAAAATAAATAATATCAGCTTGCCAGCGTGGATATTGGAGGATTTATTATCATGAAGCTTTTAACAACTATTGATAAACACATATTAAGCTACTGGGACACAGCACCAAGTGAACGGCTATGGGCTTACCTTGTTACCTTGCCCGTTGTACTTGTAGCAATGAATTTAATCGCTCAGTTAATCAAGTAAAGGAATAAAGCAGATGAAACAACTAGACAAAGAAGAACAACAACTATTGGACTTGTTGCCTAAAGGGATCGAACGCCCTCGACCACTCAAAGAATTAGTGAAACTTACTGGATGGAGCAATCGCAGAGTTAGAGGAATTATTAATCGTTTAATCGTAATTCACCATCAGCCAATTGGTGCTAAGTATGAACATCCTAACAACGGATATTTCATCATCACCAATGACAAAGAACGACAACAAGCCTTAGCTCCCCTCACCTCACAAATAACAATGATGAGTAAGCGAGCGCAGGCAATCAGTAACGCAGATTTAGAAAGTGAAGAATAATGTTTCGACAAAATAAAAAAGCCGTCAAATGCTACTCACCGACCAAAGTAGTTAGCATTTAACAGCAACAAAAGAATAAGCGCAACGGATAAAGCCCGTTGCTTGCTTATTCTAACATATTTCAGTATTTAAAACGGGGAATATCCCCAACAAATGGAGGAATAATCAATCATGAAGAAATTTAATATCGACCAAGTAGAGGACACTAACGTTACTTTAGATACTGTTAAAGGACTAGCACAAACAATAAACGACCTTTTAGAGGACAATGTTTCCTTATTCACTGAATATCCAAGTACACATAAGGGCGTGAAGTGGCAAGCTGATCGTTTAGTAACCAAACTACTAGCATTAGCAAAAGCAACAATTACAGCAACGACAAACGCTCAAAATCAAATTGAAACCGTTGCTGAAGACTTTTATAAAGGTGGTAACAAGTAATGACTGAAAAAATAGATGAGCTTATAGCAGACCACGAAACCATGAGCGGCTTAATTTCATCCCTAATTGATTATCAAGAAAGGCTTCACGACTATTTAGTTCCCTGCTTGAAAGATGATTACACACATAATGATTTAATTAGCCTAGTCTTAGCGGTCAATTATCAGCAAGATATTATCAGTGCTTTACATGAGTGCTTAGAGCGCCTAAATGATAATGATTTAGAAGCATTGCAACAATTAGCAACTCTTGAACTCAAAGGCGGTGATACAGAATGCAATTAGTTACTCTTACAGCACCAGACGGACACCGTGAACGTTGGGACATGAAAACTACTTACCTCGCCTTGTTGTCGTGGTATTCATATCTCAAAGACACTGACAACGCCAAAGAACCAACGGAACTCGCCACCCGTATTAGTAAGTTCGTTGGGAATGATATTAAGCAAGTTCACACCTTCTTAGTTTACTTAGACGGCTTCAATGGTGACTTATATTCTAAGTTGTCCTTGCTAACGAACAACGATGATAAAAACACCACTCGCCTTTATTTCATCATGAAGTCAATTAACAATCATGACTATTTATCACACAACAAAAAGAAAGAGCGAGAACGCCAAAAGATTGTTGAACGCATTGAACAAGTCACAAATAACGATGTTGAAATGCTTAAACGCCTTATCGCTTTAACAAAGCTATTTGTTGATGGTCAATTAAGCTATAAGAATATGGAGGGATGAGTAATGAAATTGCTTCAAGCAACTAATCAAGATGGAAATTTGATATTAAATGACTTTGCGACAGGAAATGAAATTAGCAAGCGGATATATTGGCGTGATAGTACCCCTTATTATCTAAGTAAAGATGATGACTTGCTAATTCCTTTTAAGGCTATCCGTGTAACTAATGTTTACCAAGAGGAGGATCAAAGTAATGGCACAAAGAAGAATGATTAGTAAGTCAATACACCAAGACGGACGCTTTTTGACTTTATCGCCTGTAAGTAAAATTCTTTACGATGATTTAGTGCTATATGCTGATGATGATGGCTTTTGTTCTGATGTTTCTTTAATTAATTTGATGGATAAAGCAACCGCTGAAAACTATAGCGAATTAGAACATGCGGGTCTTATTGTTAATGTTGAGGGAGTTTACTTGATTGTTGACTGGCTAAATACTCAATTATTAAATCACTATTCTAGAACTTCTTTTCTCGATTTATCCAGTAAGGTATTTATCAGAATTGATTTTAAATACACAATAAACGCAGAAGATAGAAATATTGCCTTGCCATTAGATGATTGGGTAGAGAGAAAAAATCGCAACAGACAGATAAATCTTAAAGCCTTGCAACAACAGCGTTTGAAAGGTGTGGTAACCCAAAAGGTAACGAACGGTAAATCTAACGTAAACAAAAAGATTACTAAAGGGTCACCTAGTATAGATAAGAATAGTATAGATAAGAGTAGACTAGAACAGTACAGTACAGCTCAGAACAGCAAAGAAAAGATCAATAAAGAAAATAACTACAAGTATATAAATAGTTCTTCTAATGGGGGTATGGGGGAAATTCTTCTTAACGACGACAGCTCTACTTCCTCTATAGAGAATAATGCTACTACAGAGAATGGAGGAAACAGTGCAGTAGATAGTGGAGCCAACCAAGATAACATTAACAGTCTATTCAACTACTTAAACGGTATATCAACTACTGATATCCCCAAAGATAATAAAAGACTTGCTGATGTTTTTGATATGTTGATCCATAACGGCTATGAAATCGAGGACATCCAATTAGGAATTGATAACATTATGAACGTTGCTAATCAAATGCCACAATATCAAAATGAACAATCATTAGCCAAGCTATTAATACAGCACCTACCCGAGTACACCAAACAAACATTGGAACAATCCTCTAGTAATGATTAAGACGCAGAGGTGATACATTCATGAACCTAAAAGAATTTGAGAGAAGTCTTTCTGATTTTAGTACTGGATATGAGACCTATACTAAATTGATGAGTGATATTAAACGATTAGACAGCCTAATCCAAGCCAACGAAAAACAATTAAACGATAGCTTAATCAAGATACCATTTACCCACTTGTATTTTGTTGATGGTCTAGGTATTTTCAAAAATCAAACGCCTACCCTGCTCAAACAAAACAGGCACTTAATAATTAAATACAATCGAAAGCTAATAAAAGCCAAGAAACTTTCTAGTTCGCTTCAAAAGCAATTAAAGACCATTAGAAGCGATTATCTAAGAAGCAATAGTGAGGAAAGCGAAGCAAAAGATAAATTAGCTAATAAATATTTGAAACAGTTTTGGCAGATTTGACACCCTTAAAAAGAAAGGGCAGATTAGTCGGACTATAAAAAGAGGTAATTACTATGAACCGTGAAGAAATTGAAGATCATCTGTCTAGCGTTGTACTGGGGCTTGATACTAACAACATCAAGCTGACCCAGATTAAGGAACTAGACAAACAAATTGCAGAGAATGAAGCACAATTGAATAAGAGCCTAATCAAAATACCGTTCGCTCATAAAAAGATACTGGACGACATGGGTATAATTAAACACCATGTCCCTACCCTGCTAGAGCAAAACAAGCAGCTTGTTACCAAGTACAATAAAAAGCTCAAAGAGGCACAACAACTTGAGGGGCAGATAGTTAATCACCTTAAAGCCGTTATTGATGATTACTCACATAGTACAGGCAAGAATAGGGAAACTAAGAAGAAGTTAATTGATAGCTATTTCAGTAACTACTCAATTAATGAAAAATTGGACGAATACGATCAACTAGAGCGATGAAAATAAACATCCCCCAATTACTGTTATATCAACGATAATCGGGGGATATTTTTATTTACTCGTAGAAAAAGCAAGCAAAAAGCGTGCAATGCTTTACTAGCCCAAATACTGATATATCAATAGCTCAACTATAATTTTTATTATTAATTGCACGGAAAAGGAACTTGTATAAAGTTTGACTGCTGAAAATTCAGCCACGAAAACTCATTGTCGAAAACTCGACAGTGAAAAATATATAACGTATTAAATTAGAACCCCGCTTATTTAAAAATAATCAGCAGTTTTAAAGCTGATAGCGTCCGTTTAATATAATTATTCATTTGCAAGTTAAAACGGCTTAGACGGCTTTAAAATGGAAATTAGAGTATAGAGAAATGGAGTTGATTTAAATGTTCGCTGTATCGTGTTTATTGATTGTTGCTATTGCTTGTGGCTTAGCTAGTCTTATCGCTGATATTGCAGTTATATGGCTATTCACCCACTACATGAAAGACCAGTACAAAGGGGATGGTTCTAAATGAGTTGGTATCGTGGGCGTTATGTATTTAATAAGCGATCATTAGCGCAGTGGATGGCTGAAAGTGAGAAAGATTATCATTTTAGAGTTAGAAATAAAGACAAAGCAGACCCAACCGTCGTTAATTTTGTATTTTCTGAGAACGTCAATAAAGACAGGCGTTTATATACCGCTTGCCGTACGGCTTACAATTGCTATTTAGATTATTGCCAACAGCAAGCATTAACGCCGTTGAATAATCGTTATTTTAAGAAGAACATGGAACTGCTAGGGTTCGTATATCAAAAGCACCGCCGATTTTATGTTGGCTATTACGGTAACAAGGTAACAACCGCATACAAAAATATCGGAATTGTTAAACAGTAAATGTTCCATGTAATGTGCAATTTATCAATTCATCTAAAAGGTTGATATAACAGCAATCTTAATTAGAAACCATTGCCCAAAATTGGACATTATCGGGGATGTTTGTAGTTAGAAGAATGCTGACAAATGCTGACAATGTTATACAAAATAGCCTAATTGTAGTTTGCGTAATGTTCCATACAATGGGAACTATGTGTAAAGTTCCTTAATCATTGATATAACAGCACTTTATTAAAATAACGATTGCCCAATATTTCCTTCTATGAGGGTATTTGTAGTTAAAAGAATATCGGAAAAACTTATACTCGTTAGCTAATTCGTAGTTAATTGTTATTGCTTATGAGTGATTAGCTGTAATCGTTGATATAATCACGTTTAACGTCAAAACAAGAAGCAAGAAAGAGCAATATTCGCACCTCTTTTGCTATCAAAATAGGACATACTAAAAAGCCCCCGTTCTCTTTCAACGGGGGTTAATTTATTGATACTTTGGGAACGCACATCGACTTTTTTGTACGACAAATTCCAACAAAAAAGACGCTCTACTGTGAGAGCGCCCTTGAGATATATGTATAACAAAATAATTATATCACATGATTTTATTTACCCTAAAAAGGCATGAATTTATTCTATCAGTTAGCATTCAATATTAGAAGCTCACCTGTTATTGAATATGCTTATGATAGTTATATATAATATAAGCATGATAAGTAATAGGAGTAATTAACCTAGCACTTATCAAGGCGGAAAAGAAGCTAGACACCAACCAGCCTTTTACAAGCACAGCAAGAAACGGAAGTGTTGGTTATGTGTTTGTTTCTTGACTGCTAGGGAGGTTCCGGCGGTGAGCATAACATTAACATTTACAAGCTATAAAATGCTTGTATTTGTAGTTGTTATTGCAATCAGCCTACTAAAAAAGCATTAATAGCTACTAACTACTAATGCTTTGAAGTAAACCTGTCTAGCAAGAAAACGTCGGGCGTTAGGTTCTAGCACAACCTAGCGCCTTTTTACATAAACAATTATAACATGTGCATATAACTATACAAGATATAACTTTACGCTATAAGACACTATATTACACTATATGCAATTTAAGGGGATGTTTTCATGGTTACACTTGCACAGGCAGAAGCTACTAAACGATACAAGAAACGACACCCAGAGAAAAACAAACTATATCAATATCGTTCAAATGCTAAAACGTTTATTAAACACTATGCAGATAAAGACGACCTAGACAAATTAATATCACTAGCACAAGAGCAAAAAGCCAAGCGATTAAGTGACGAGGGCGCAAAATTGCGCTTACCCGTAAAAAAACAAGTTAACTAACTAAAGGACGACCTAGACACCTAGACCGCCCTTTTATTTTGCACCACTCAATAATCTAATATTATCACTTTGGATATACTGAATGTTAACCAATGCTAACCTCAAAAAATCGCTTAACCCAGTTTAAAAATGATGGCAAATGATGGCACGATGGTAGGAAATGGTAGGATAAAAAAGAGTAGCCCTCACAAGCTACCCTTGATATTGTCGAAAAATTAACAACTTTACTTTTCACGCCCCATAGGTATTTTAGCATATTATCTTGAGTATAATTTAGTGCGCACCCTCATTAAAAAGTATGCGTACTTTCCAAAAAAGTGTGCATACAAAAACGAGAAAGGTTGCACCCTATTTTGATAGCCCTTGAAAGCCTCTAGCTTTACTGTTAAAACCTAGTAAATCCTAGGATTTTATTAGTGTTAAAATGCTCAGAAATGCTAGGAAATGCTAGGAATTTATAAAAGCATGATGCTAGCAAATGCTAACATTTTCTACTAGCAGATGTTGGGAAATGTTGGAGTTAAATTGCGCTTAAAAGTAAATAAAAAGCCTAGCAAAATAAAGATTAGATTAAAGCTCAAAATCTTTATATCGCTAGACTTAAAACTTGAAATCAAGTGGTGATTAATCACCGCCCTAAGAGTTGCAAGTTGGTAGCTCAACTCTTAGGGGCTTTTCATATGTGTATTATAGCATTTAAAAGCGTTAAATTGCGTTAAAAAAGACGCTCTGCTGTGAGAGCGACCTTGAGATATAAATAAAACCAAAATAATTATAACATCCCCCGCCCCGTCTTTAATTCAGAAAGAGCGCACACATTTCAATCGTCTTGCGTGCAAACGATAATTTTTAAAATTTTAGGGTAGGGGGGCTGTCCTTCCCTAGCCTTTGATATATCAACAATCATAAAAATTAAATTATCTAAAACATCCCCTTTTTAGCAATTAATCAGAGATACTTTATCAATAATTCCGACAATTCAGACACCCTAAAAGGAAAATGGCTGAATTTTCCGCAGATATTTCCACAAGCAAAATAAAAAACCACCTAAAAACAGGTGGCTCACGTTGGCAAGAAGATATATTATTTTGTCGTGAAATTGTCGTGGATTTGATTAAAAATAGCGTTCTATAGTGTAAACCCAAAATTAAAAATGCTGATATATCAACGATTTAGGCACTATCGAAAAGTATTTAAAATACAAAAAATGCCTCAGGCAGGATTCGAACCTGTACATGGATAACCATACAACGACCTGAACGTTGCGCGTCTGCCAGTTCCGCCACTGAGGCACTAACTATTTTGTAACATTATTAAGTATACCGAACTCATCAAAAATTACAAGTATTTTTATTTACAATCCTCAATTTGCCCTTATTTAACAAATTGAATCATTGTTCCATATGCGGTTAGGACCAAGAATTTGGGTGCAACCTGCATATTGGCAACATCCGTAGTAAAACGAACCCCAACAACACCATCTGCACCTTTTTCACTGGCCCGCCGCTTTAATTTTTCTTGAACATCACTAAATAATTGGTCCATGGACTCAAATGAATCAATTGCTTCAGTAGGCATCGCTAAATGACTGGTGGCATTGACAATCCCTAAAATGCGGTGGGCTTGAGGAAATCCCTCAGTTGATAAAAACATCTATTATCCTCCCTAAATTCTTTACCATTTAAAAATAACAAAGAGGCCGGAACATTTCCAGCCTCTTTTGTTTATTGCGGAAAGAATCTGCTACTTTGCTAGGGAACTAATTATTAATTCATTTTGATTCTAACTTCCGCAAAGTCGCATTTATATCATCAACCTAGTGCACCTTGGTGACCTTATTACATAAATATTCAGTCTAAAATTTCATGTCACACTTATGTTGCTTCTAGCCTACTATTAATTTCTTTGGTGCTAGATTGATATAGGAGATCTTACCATTCTAATCTTTCCACACTTATAATGTACCACCAATTGTAAGCGATTTCAAGAAGCGACTTTAGATAACTTGAACCAAGAGAACATACATCGCAATCGCATTATTAATCATATGAATTGCAATCGAATTTCGAATGTCATCCATTCGCAAATAAACATATGCTAAGACCATCCCCATATAAGCATAGATCAAAAAGCTAATGGGGTTGGTACTCATATGACCGGTAGAAAAGATTACCCCCGAGAAGATAACTTTCGGCCAGATGTTGCCACGCTTAAAGAACATATTTGTCAATGTACCACGAAAAATAAATTCTTCAGCAATTGGACTTAGAACAACTGCCGAAAAACAAAATACGATCGTAATTACTTCATTATGACCAAGCATGCTTCCTAGTGCTGCATTGTTCGCTGTTTCAGTTTGATGATAGATAAGTTGATTAAGGTAGCTAAGGACATCCATTCCCAAAATAATCGCTAGATAACCACCGATAATCCAGCCAACCTTTATTCCCGCCGGCTGTCCTAATTGGTTATAAGTTTCATATGTCCGGTGTGCCCACCAAATAATCGCTAGCATTAAACAGATGAATAAGACCATGAACCCGTCCACGATAAGCTGGTTGGTCTTTGAATAACGTAGAGCAAAATTAACTGCAATCGGGGGAATCTCAATTGCAATTAACATCAGCGCAATTAAAATCACCCTAAATATCCACGATTGTTTAATTACTTTTATCATTATTTTTCTCTTCCTTTGCCCGTTTCTCACGCATTCGTTGAATACTCCACCGGGTAGAAATTTTTGTCACAATGATGTTTGCAACCACGAAACCAATTACCCAGAGAAGGTACATCACCCAGCCAGAGATATAATGTTCGGCAGTTAGCCATACGAGGATCGCAAAGATGATAAATGGCGGAATAACCACCTTAAGAATAAATTCTGCTTTCACAAAGAAAACCTCCATTATTATTTGTTCAACAGTTTACTAAATTGGTACGTTAAGCGCAAGGTTACTGAAAAAAATAGGAGGGCTGAGAAAAGTTTTCGCTTTCCTCAGCCTCCCCATTGTTAATTTGTATTTAAGTAAATCTAGTTATTCTTTGATGCAGCAACTACTTCGTCATAAGTAGGAATTGATGGTAATGCACCAAGCTTTTGAACAGCTAATGAACTTGCACGTTGAGCGTAGACAATTGCCTTTTCAATGTTACTCATATCAGGCTTTAATTGGGATGAAAGCGCACCGATGAAGGTATCACCAGCGGCAGTGGTATCAACAGCATTAACCTTAAAAGCAGGAATAAAGTTGTAGCCATCTTGAGTACAGTAGAAGGCACCCTTTGCACCAACAGTAATAATTAAGTTACGGACACCCATTTGAGCAAACTTTGCAGCTGACATAAGCATTGAAGTTTCGTCTGTAACAATAATTCCTGTTAAAGCAGCACTCTCTGTTTCATTTGGAATGATTAAGTCTGTTAACTTCAATAAATCAGGGTTAATTTCATGAGCAGGAGCAGGATTTAAGATTGTCTTTACACCATTTTCCTTTGCAATTTGGAATGCCCGTAGAGTAGCTTCTTGTGGAGTTTCAAATTGAGCAATCACGAAATCAGCAGCGGCAATTTGATCACGAGCATCTTCTACTCCCTTAACGCTTAATTGTTGGTTAGCTCCTCCGTACACTAAGATACTGTTTTGACCACTTTCATCAAGCAAGATGGCTGCAGATCCAGTACCTGCTTGATCGTCAACGTGGATCCCTGTTGTGTCGACGTTGTTGTTCTTGAGGTCATTGATCATCATCTTACCACCAGCGTCATCACCAACTTGACCAACAAAAGCTGTTTCAGCGCCTGAACGAGCAGCAGCAACGGCTTGGTTTGCTCCCTTTCCCCCAGCAGCATTAGTCTTGCTTAAAGCGGCAATTGTTTCCCCAGGTAATGGCATCCGCTTAACTTTCATTGTTGTATCAACATTTAAACTGCCTACAATTGTTACATGATTTGTCATTTGTTTATTTCCTCCTTAAACAATTGGCATCTAATTGATAATATCATCATACCATATTATTTTGGACGATAGGAACTTGTACTATCTCGTTTAATTAATTTTACTGGAAAGTTTTGAACGCGGGCTTCCGCACTACTATGACTAATCTGTTCAATGAGCATTTTAGTAGCTCCAGCGCCAAGGTCAAAAATTGGTTGTTGTACTGTAGTTAATCGTGGATAAACATAGTCGTCCCAGTAGATATTATCGTAACCAATTACAGAAATATCTTCGGGAACTTTAACGTCTAATTCATGCAATCCTCGCAATAATCCAATTGCCATCTCATCGTTCGCCGCAAAAACAGCAGAAGCACCAGTTGCTAAAACATCTTTTGCTGCTTTATATCCGCCATCCTTCGTCAAGGGTGCCCGAATAACATCGTGAATAGGATCTAAACTTAGATTATTTTCTTGAATAATATTTTTGAACCCATTCATTCGGTGATTTAAATTTTCAGTAGGGTTGTCAGAGGTAAGAACGGCAATATGTTTGTGACCAAGTTCAATGAGGTGTTTAGCCGCGATTTGGCCACCAAGGTAATCATTCGTTTGAACTCGATCACCCTCCTGCGTATGATTTTGATCAAACAAGATGTAAGGAATCTCATTAAAGGAGATAACTTCTTTAATTGTCTCTGTAGTCATCGTTGCACTAGCAATCACTAATCCACTAATTGATCGTTCAATCATCTGGGAAAGGTAATATTTTTCCAATTTTGGGTCACGGTTGGCACTAAAGACAAGTGGAATAAATTCTGCTTCACGGGCAATACTCTGCACTCCCTCGACAAAAGTACCAAAAAATGGGTTAGCAATATTAGGAACTAATACCCCAATTGTCTTGGCACTCTTTAAAATTAAATTCCGAGCATTAAAGTCAGGAACGTATTTATATTTGTCCCGTAATGCTAAAACTCGTTCCTGAGTTGCTGTGCTGAATCGATCGCCTTTATTATTTAAAATTTGCGAAACAGTGGTTACAGAAACACCAGCTTCTTTTGCTAAATCACGAATTGTTATTTTCTTTTTCATGGCTGTTCAACCTCTTTAGTAAACAGTTTTATCTAGTTAATAATATTTAATTAATTTAAACTATCTCAACTCATATTGCAATCACATTTCGTTAAAAATATCATTAAAAATCTGTTTCCCGGTTGCCATCTGAGTACCACGAACACGGAGATAGTCAATCTTTGCTCGCAAAATATCATATTCCCACAATGATGACAGGTCATGGTCATTATAGTAATGAATTGTTACTTTAATGGGTGTGAGATCAGTAATTATCCCTGTAAAATCATCACTCCCCTTATACTTTTCAGTGCCAATCACAACTGGAAGACGGTTCTCATAGGAATCATTGAGAAGATTTGATAATAAGTTCCCCTGAGTAATTTCTGGATGGTTATCAATAAACTTTTGCACTTGCCAAATATCAAAATAGTTGTGATCATGGGCAACTTTAGTCTTTTCAGAAACCGTCATTAAGTAGTCACTATGGCGTTCTGTATAAAGAATACTCTTAATCCGAATAGCAATTAATCCGTTGATTTTACCATCCCAGTCAATACTGATCATCAAACAAAATACTGGATCGAGGGCAACCACAAATCCGACATTAAAATAATCATCATTTGGCAAGTTATGAACCTCAATCAATGTTCCTTGCTGCTTGGCCATTGTTAATTGAACGCGATTCTCACTTTCACTTTCTTTTCTCATCTTTACTTCCTTAATATTAATTTTTCACATGATTAGATTTTTAAAATTTAATCATATCTCTACTTTTATTATAATCGCTAACAATGTAGATGTGATAACTTTTACCACGATAAGTTAAATCTGGTAACCACCAAATATTGTAAAATTAGGTGTGTCATTCCACAATATTTTGTAGTAAGATATTTTTTGTGACAAAAAAGTAAAGAGGGGCCATTATGGTGATTATTACAGCAGGGATGATTGGTGTCGGTAAAACAACTTTAACTGGGAAGATTGCCGAACACTTACATACAAAAGCATTTTTTGAACCAGTCGGAGAAAATCCAGTTTTACCACTGTATTATAAAAATCCAAAACAGTACGGCTTTTTACTCCAAATTTATTTTTTAAACAAGCGTTTCTCAATGATTAAACAAGCACTTACTGATGATAACAACGTGCTTGACCGTTCTATTTACGAAGATGCCTTGTTTACGCGAGAAAATAACGCTGAGGGTAACATCACTGATACTGAATTAGAAGTATACTTAAAGCTTCTCGACAATATGATGAGTGACCTCCAACAGTTACCTAAGCGCGCACCAGACTTAATGGTTTATTCTGAAACTGATTTTGAAACAATCTTATACCGGATTAAAAAGCGCGGGCGGGATTACGAGCAAATTGATACTAATCCAGAGTTAAAGGATTACTATTACAAGATGTGGAGTGCCTACAAGCAATGGTACAAGGATTACGATGCTAGTCCAAAAATGAAAATTGATTTAGAGCGTTATGACCTTGAAGATCCTAAGAACGTTGATGCGGTCTTAGCAATGATTGATGAACGGTTGAAGTCATTACGCTAAATAATTGATAAGAGCATGATTAGAGGTTTGCCTTTTAATCATGCTCTTTCCTTTTCTTCAACAAACGACGAAACATTTCAATCATTCCTGCCGTCCCTACTCCACCAAGCAAAGGAACATATTGAGGGATATTAACATCGTTCTTTCTCGCTTGAACGGGATGTTTGGCAACAATTGGCATCGCCTCACTCTCCTCTTTCCTGTCAGTCATTGGAACAGGATTAGCCCGTTCATTGCTGGTGTTAACTCGATCATCATATTTAGTAAGTTGATAAGTATCAATCAGCTGGTTTAGCTTCCGATCATACTCAGGATCTGTTGCATATCGTCCGCGAAGTGCCCGTGTAGCTTCACGATAATTTTTGGTATTTTGACGGTGAACTCCTTGATAAAGTGGGTCTTCTAATGTTTGCGCATAATCCCTTAACGCTTCGTATTCACTTGTATACTGTCGAAAATTACTAATAACCTGAAACTTATGGCCTTGCTTATCATATTCAGTCGTGGGTTGAGCAACTGTTTGCCGGGCAAAATACCCCTTAACCCCAAAAAGATTATTATTAGGCGCCTTTCCCAACGTACTGCATCCCCAATCACTCTCTAAGGCCGCTTGCGCAATAATAATTGATGGATATAAATCATGCTCCCGACCAATTTGTTGAGCAGCTGGGGCTATTCGATTAATAAATTGTGCTTGGACTGCGGATGGTTGTTGAGGTTGATAAACCTGCTCATCTTTTTTATCTTCTTCTAGCAGCTGCCTTTGTTCAGCAGAGTTTTCAGTTGAAGATTGAATAGTTTCATGCTCTGGCGCTTCCTCTGTACCTGTCAAAGCATTATTTTGCTCACTTGCCTTTGCTTGAGCAGCATTTTCATATTCTGTTAAATAAGCATCAATATATTCTTCATCATGATTAACTAAGGCCTCTTCGTCAATCGGCTTTGCACGTTTTACATCTTCATTTGCATCAAATTGTGCTTGTTGGATAACGTCCGCTTTAACCGGTTGCCCGCTAAGGCTTGTTAAAACAATTAATGCACTAGTAATAACACGGCGGTTTAACACAATAAAACACTCCTTCATAATGTCCTATAGTATATATACGTGAAAATTATGAATTTGCATTTTTAAAACTAAAAAAGACTAGAAGAAAATTCCACTAGTCTTTATGTTTTACATTTCAGGATATGTCGTTTCCTTGATATCCAATTTTTGATTCTTTAAGTTTGTCTTAACAACGGTAACGTCACATGGTGCTTCACGAATAGTATAAGCAGCAGTTGAACCGACAAGTAGCCGTCCGACAACATTTAATCCGGTTGCGCCAATAATGATTAAATCAATATCATTTTCTTTAGGATAACGTTCCGCAAGTTCAACCTTAGCGTTACCAACCTTTACATCAGTTTTAACATCTTTTATTCCAGCGGCTTCTGCTTTTTTCTTGTAGTCAGCTAACTTCTTTTGCATCGTTTCGATTGCTGAATCATAAATACTATGACTAACAAAGCCGTATCCACCAGGACCAGTACTTGGATAACGTTCACCGTTGATAATACTTAGTAAATACAACTTGGCATCATTGGTCTTAGCAGTGTCAACCGCTTTTTCAAAAGCCATATCAGCTTGCTTGGAACCATCGACACCAACAAGAATATTTTGATAACTCATTCTTGACACCTCCATCTTCTGCCTTTATTTTAGCACAAAATTAATCAGTAACGAGATTATTAATTGCTTCCATGTAAATTGCCATCGATGTAATTAAATCATTCACAGGTTGATATTCATTAGCCTGATGCATTGTATTTGGCGTATGTGGCATTAAAGCACCAAATGCAACCCCCCGCTTCATCAAACGACCATAAGTTCCTCCACCAACAACTTCTGGTTTTGCGTCTGTATCTCCAGTTTGATCAATATAAGCTTGCATTAATGTCTTAACAATTGGATCATCTGGATCAACATAATGTGGAGCTTGAGATGGGCCTTGCGTAACTTTAATTTGTAATTTATCGGCAATCGCCTTTACAGTATCCTCTAACTTATCTGGTGTTATGCCTTTAGGGAAGCGGAAGTTCATATCAATGTGACCACCCTTGTCCGCATCGAAGTTTAAGATTCCGGCATTCATAGTTAATTCACCCATTACTGGATCAGTGTAAGCACCATTAAAACCATCCATTCGCGTATCTAAATGAAGATAGTCAGCTAAGAATTCAATGAAACTCTTTGCGCCCCCACCAAAGTCATATCGATTTAAGAACTTTGCAAGGTATGTTGCTGCATTGATTCCCTTTTCTGGTTCCATTCCATGGGCAGCTTTTCCGATGACAGTAATCTTAAGACCTTTATCTGTTGATTCAATATTACCTTCAACCGGATTTTCTTCAATAAAGTGACCAAAATCATTAGTAACTTCTTGAGGGTTATCTGTCCGAATAAGGGCAACTGCTTCCCGCGGTACCATGTTGAAACGCAAACCAGATTCAAAACTAACTAGTTGTATTGAAGCATCCCCATTGCCAGCAGGGACATCAAGTAAGAGTGATACTTGACCCTTTTCACCATTAATTACTGGAAATTCCGCATCTGGTGAAAAACCAAGTGTAGGGGCTGGTTCGACTTCAAAGTAACGGTGCATTCCAGTCCAGTTACTTTCTTCATCAGTTCCAACGATAAAACGAACTTTCTTGTTAAACTTTACGCCTTGATCTTTCAAATATTTCAAGGCATAGTAAGCAGCCATTCCAGGTCCCTTATCATCAGAAGCACCACGACCATATAAGTTGCCATCCTTGATAACTGGGTCAAATGGATCCGTATCCCAACCCTTACCAGCAGGCATTACATCAAGATGGGCTAAAATGGCAAGTGTCTCATCACCTTCACCCCATTCAGCATATCCAACAAGGTTATCGATGTTCTTTACTTTAAAACCGTCTTGTTCTGCCATCTCTAAAAATGCTTTTAGCGCTTGAGCAGGACGAGGACCAAGCGGGTATTCATCTGTTGCCGCTGAATCATCACGGACACTGGGGATCTTCATTAATGCTACGAGATCATTTAAATAGTTTTCTTTTTGTGCCTCTGCGGCTTTCATCCAATCAGTCAAGATTAATCCCTCCAAAATATTCTACTTTGACTAATTTTAATGATACCATTAAATTGTCTATTAAATAAAATAATAAGGAGTCTTAACTGTGAAAAAACTTACTGACCAAATCTTAAAGGATGTTATTACTCCCCGTCCTGAAAACAGTTTTAAGGGTACTTTTGGTAAAGTTACCCTTATCGGCGGCAATCGTAATTTTGGTGGCGCAATTATCATGGCATCAACCGCGGCCGTCTGTGCTGGAGCTGGGCTTGTAACAACTGCCACTGATGAAATCAACGCTAGTGCCCTCCATGCGCAGTTGCCAGAAGCGATGTTCGCTGATTTTACTGATGATGCCCTAGTTGCTGACCTTACTAAAGCTGCTACCAGTGTGGTCGTTGGGCCAGGCCTCGGAAATGATGAAACAAGTTTACGAATTTTGAAGAATGTTTTTGCTCATACAACCGAGAAACAAAATGTGATCATTGATGGGTCGGCAATTACCCTGATGGCGATGGAAAAGCTTGAACAGCCACAAGGAAATATCATTTACACTCCACATGAAATGGAATGGCAACGACTCTCTGAAATTAAAATTGGCGATCAAACTGAAGATAAGAACAAGGAAGCCCAAGAAAAACTTAGTGCTACCGTTGTCTTAAAGAAGCACCACACAGAAATTTATACTGATGACCAAGTATATCAACTGCCAATCGGTACCCCCGCCCAAGCAGTTGGTGGAATGGGTGATACTCTTGCTGGAATGGTTGGAGGTTTCACTGCTGAATTTAACGAGAAGGCAGATAAAGCCGTCCTCGCTGCCGTTTATGCGCACAGTGCGATTGCGGAAAAGATCGCCGAAAGCCAATACATCGTCCTTCCCCACCAAATTAGCCGTGCTCTCCCAGCCTTCATGAAAAAGATGGAGGGGATGAATGAAGATTACCATATTGGATTTTTGAATTAAGAATTTAAGGATATTAAAAAGGTTCAGAGCAAATTCTCACTCTGAACCTTTTTGTATGCATTGTTATTTAATGTGTAAAATTATTCGTAATCTTGCTACTCGTGGTCCCAATAGCTGGTCGGCTAATCGTGACTTTAAGCAGAGATAGAGATAAATTCCTGCTCCGACTATTACCCCCGGAATCAAGGAGAAGAAAGCAGTGTAACGCCCATACGGACTAACAAAATGGCCAATGATTAACATTACAATCTTTGCCCCGGCAAACATCACTAAGGAGTAAGCCAAAATCTGGTTAGTTGGCAGGGCCATCTTATCAAAACGTAGGTGGAATTCCATGTTAAAGGAATGCAAGATTAAATAGTTAATCACAAACATTGAAATCCCGGTTGAAACCAGTGGTCCTAATCCTTCAAAAATCCAAATACAAGGGAACTGGAGGATAAACTTAATTACGATTCCAATGGCTAAGAACATCATCATCTTCTTATTCTCAGAAATCCCCTGCATCATTGCTGCGGCTACAGTATACAAGCCTAACATAATCGAAATGTAAGCCGCAAATTGCAGTACTACGACCCCTGCCGCATCATAACGGTAAAAGACGGTGTAGATTTGCTGAGCAACCGCGGATAATCCAAGGGCTGCCGGAATCATCACGAAATAGAATAACAAGAGAACATTTTGAATCTGTTTTCGCATATCCTCTTGATCATTCTGAGCCCGGGCTGTCGCAAGCAAAGGAATAACTGTTGCGGCTAATGCAGAAGCCAATGAAATAACAATCATGTAAAGCTTATTGGCATTAAACGCAAACAATGCATAAGTAACATCCATCTGATACTTAGTAAAGTGACCGACTAATGGCATCATCCGTTTAAAAGTATATTGATCAATTAATTGGAAAATCGTTACCCCTGATTCAATAATGATGAACGGAATTGACTGATAAATAATCTTAAAAATTAATGTTTGGGTTGAAACTTCAGTATTTACTTCACCTTGTGCCACTAAGTCATTCATTTCGCGTTGGTGACGCATCCAGGCAATCCCTAAGACGATCACTGCACCGATTGCCCCAATAAAGGCCGCAAATGTTGATTGGGAAACGGCACTAACCCAATTGCCATTTTGAATCTTCATAATGAAATACGTTGCAGCCAACATATAAATAACCCGGAAAAGCTGTTCAACAAATTGTGAAATTGCTGATGGTGCCATCCAGTTATAGCCTTGTAAAAATCCTCGGGTAATCGACATCCCCGGAATAATCAAAATAGCCCAAGCTAATGAGCGAATAACCGGAATCATATTTGGATCCCCATTATCCATTAAACGAGCCCCAAACATCATCACCGTTGTACAAATTACACCCATTGCCATTGCAACGTACATTCCAGAATGATACAGTCGGCGACTAACCCCATACTGATTTATTCCGTTATAATGCGCGACCATTTTAGAAATTGCAGAAGGAATTCCCGCCGTTGCAATCACTAAAAACATATTATAAATATTGTACCCCTGAGCATATAAGGCATTCGCTTCGTTGCTGTAAGCTCCTAACCATGTAACCCACGGAATAATGTACAGCGCCCCTAAGATCCGCGAAGTAATACTACCAGCTGTCATCCAAGCTGATCCTGTAATCATTTTTGTTCGCGAATCTTTTTTAACTGCGGTGCTGCTCAAATCATTTGCTTTATTTTCTTCCATGATTTGTTGCAATCCTACCTTTTTTATTTTAATCGAGTTTACACAATCTTAATCATTTTATCGTGAATAAAAAGCTGGTGCAATTCGATTTATCGTTTTTAATATTTCTTTAACCTAGTATTGTTCCAAATCGACAGTTACCATTTTAATGATTTGATCTGGATGTTGTTGCTTTAACACCTCTAATGAGCTTACGGAAGGGGCTTCTTCAAAGTGGCCGAGTTTATCATTAAGGGTAATTGCTAAGCCCAATTTAGCAAAATCCATCGCCTCATCCATTGTTTTCCCCTGGGTAAATGCTTCCGGCAAATCTGGAAAATCAACTTGAATTTCATTATCTTTCGGGGTAAAAATTGCTGGATAACTCACTATTTCCATAATTTATATCTCCTCAAATAAAAAGAAGCAGGAAAACATAGATTCCCTGCCCTTTATTAATTTACTATTTTGCAACAATGTTAACGATCTTGTTAGGGACAACAATGACTTTCTTAATATCCTTGCCGTCAGTAAACTTCTTAACATGTTCGTTTGCTAAAGCAAGTTGTTGTGCTTCATCGCGGTCAGTATCCTTGGCCATCTTAATCTTAGCCCGTACCTTACCGTTAACCTGGACGATCATTTCAACTTCATCTTCAACTAAAGCTTTTGGATCGTAAGTTGGCCATGATTGGTAAGTGATTGTATCACTCTCACCGAATTGACTCCAGAGTTCTTCAGCCATGTGAGGCATGATTGGTGCAATCATCTTTACAAAGCCTTTCATGTATTCAACTGGTAAATCATCAACCTTGTAGGCTTCGTTTACAAAGACCATCAATTGAGAAATAGCCGTGTTGAAGTGCATCCGTTCGTAGTCTTCGGTAACCTTCTTAACAGTTTGATTGTAAACCTTGGTAAGCTTACCATCATTGAAAGTGGATACCCGGTCACGGAGGTGGTTATTATCATCCATCAACAACCGCCATACACGTTGAACCCACTTATTAGCACCATGAAGTCCTTTTTCATCCCAAGGTACCGATTCTTCAAGTGGTCCCATGAACATTTCGTAAAGACGTAAAGTATCAGCCCCATATTGGTCAACAATGTCATCAGGGTTAACAACATTACCTTTGGACTTCGACATCTTTTCATGGTTTGAACCAAGAATCATCCCCTGGTTAACAAGCTTCATGAATGGTTCTTTAGTTGGTACGAGACCGAGGTCATAAAGAACCTTATGCCAGAATCGAGCATAGAGCAAGTGAAGAACAGCGTGTTCAGCTCCACCAACATAGAGATCAACTGGTGACCAGTAATCAAGAGCTTCTTTTGAGGCAAATTCCTTGTCATTATGAGGATCAGTGTACCGGAGCCAGTACCATGATGAACCGGCCCATTGTGGCATGGTGTTAGTCTCACGAAGACCATGACGACCATTTTCGTCATAAACGTTAACCCAATCTTCAACATTTGCTAATGGACTTTCACCAGTTCCTGATGGTTCGATGTTATCAGTCTTTGGTAATTCAAGTGGAAGTTCATCTTCTGGAACTAATGAGGTTGTCCCATCATCCCAGTGGATAACTGGAATTGGTTCACCCCAGTAACGTTGCCGACTGAAGATCCAATCACGAAGACGGTAGTTAACTTTCTTATGACCAGCATCGTGTTCTTCAAGCCAATCGATCATCTTTTGCTTTGCATCAGCAATGTTCAAGCCATCAAGGAAACCAGAATTAATGTGCTTACCGTCACCATCAAAAGCACCTTCTGACACATCTGTTCCTTCAATAACAGGCTTGATTGGCAAGTCAAACTTAGTAGCAAAGTCATAATCACGTTGATCTCCGGAAGGAACAGCCATTACTGCTCCAGTTCCATATGAAGCAAGCACGTAATCACTAATCCAAATTGGTAGTTTTTCACCGTTAACTGGATTAATAACGTAAGAACCAGTAAATACACCAGTCTTGTCCTTGTTTAAGTCAGTCCGCTCAAGATCAGACCGCCGTGACGCTTCTTCCTTGTACTTTTCAACTTCCGCCTTGTGTTCTGATGTTGTCAATTGGTCAACTAATTCTTGCTCGGGAGCAAGAACAACATAAGAAGCACCAAAGAGCGTATCTGCCCGCGTCGTAAATACTTCAATCTTAGTATCTTCATCCCCCACAACTGGGAAAAATACTGAAGCACCTTCTGAACGACCGATCCAGTTACGTTGCATTTCTTTAACGCTTTCTGGCCAGTCAACAAGATCAAGATCGTCAATCAAACGGTCCGCATAAGCAGTAATTTTCAAAACCCATTGACGCATTGGCTTACGGTAAACGGGATAGCCGCCACGTTTAGTCTTGCCATCTTCAACTTCTTCGTTGGCAACAACTGTTCCACCCATAAAATCAGGGGCCCAGTTAACCATAATTTCACTTTCGTAAGCAAGCCCCTTCTTGTAGAGCTGTTCAAAAATCCATTGAGTCCACTTGTAGAACTTAGGATCAGTCGTATTTACTTCACGGTCCCAGTCATATGAGAACCCGAGTGATTGGATTTGGTCACGGAAATGATCAATATTTTTGTTCGTAAAGTCCTTGGGGTTATGACCAGTCTTTAACGCATATTGTTCAGCTGGCAAACCGAATGCATCCCACCCCATTGGATGTAAAACATTAAAGCCTTGCATCCGCTTCATCCGTGACATTACATCCGTAGCTGTATAACCTTCTGGGTGACCAACGTGGAGTCCTTGACCAGATGGATACGGGAACATGTCTAATGCATAATACTTCTTTTGGTCCTTATTAAGGTCTGCTTTAAAAGTTTCATTCTTCTTCCAAAACTTTTGCCACTTTTTTTCAATCGTCTTATGATTGTAAGCCATATTTTCTACTCCTTATTCTGATTTTAATAATCGTAATAAAAAAGTCCCGTAGAAATTAATCTACGAGACGAAATAACTCCGCGGTACCACCCGTTTTCCATGGAAGCCATGGCGCTTAGGACCTTAACGCGGTAAACGTCATTACCTACTAAAATTCAGTAATAATCACATTTAGATGAGTTCGTAAATGACCAGTCTCCTGTTCACACCACCACAGGATCTCTGCTGACCTCGTCAAAAACTACTATTTCTATTACGATCAAATATTTAACGCCTATTTTAACAACCACCGTTAATGATTGCAAGCGTGTAACTAAATTATTAGCCTAAAATTTCTTTTAATTCATCAACTTTATCAAGGTGTTCCCATGGTAAGTCCACATCAGTTCGACCAAAGTGACCATAAGCAGCAGTTTGCTTGTAAATTGGCCGCTTCAAGTCGAGCATTTCAATAATTCCAGCTGGACGTAAATCAAATACTTTTCGAACAGCGGCAATTAATTCTTCTTCTGAACGGGTACCGGTACCATAAGTATTAATCATGATCGATACTGGTTCTGCTACACCAATAGCATAAGCAACTTGAATTTCGGCCTTCTTAGCATAACCAGCTGCGACAATGTTTTTAGCAATATAGCGCGCAGCATAACTAGCAGAACGGTCAACCTTAGTAGCATCCTTTCCAGAAAAGGCTCCACCACCGTGATGGGCAGCCCCACCATAAGTATCAACAATAATCTTCCGTCCTGTTAAGCCGGCATCCCCTTGCGGTCCACCGATTACAAAGCGACCTGTTGGATTAATGAAGTACTTAGTTTGGTCATCAAGGTACTCAGCCGGAATGACTGCTTCAATCACTTGTTCTTTAATATCCTTTTTAATTTGATCAAGTGAAACCTCTGGATCATGCTGGGTACTTAAAACAACGGTGTCAACACGTAATGGCTTGTCATTCTCATCGTATTCTACAGTTACTTCGGCCTTTGCATCTGGACGAAGGTAAGAGATAACGCCATCCTTACGTAGTTGAGCAATCTTACGCATTAATTTATGGCTTAAAACCAATGTTAATGGCATATATTCAGGTGTTTCGTCAGTAGCGTAACCAAACATCAATCCTTGGTCACCGGCACCAATCTTATCAAGCGGATCAGCTTCACCTTCACGCGTTTCTAAGGAGTCATCAACCCCTTGCGCAATGTCTGGTGATTGTTCATCGATCGCAGTGATAACAGCACAGTTATCAGCATCGAAACCGTACTTGCCATCTGTATAACCGATCTTACGAATTGTGTCCCGCACAATCTGTTGGATATTAACGTAGGCCTTAGTAGAAACTTCACCAAAGACTAATACTAGTCCAGTAGTAACTGAGGTTTCAACTGCAACCCGTGAATCAGGATCCTTCTTAAGCAATTCATCTAAGATCGCGTCACTGATTTGGTCAGCAATCTTATCTGGATGTCCTTCTGATACTGATTCGGATGTAAATAAATGTCGTTCTGCCATTTTCTAATTCCCCCATATTCTATTGAAACTTTCAAATAGTTTGTAGTTGCGGTTACAAGGCATCTTCACGTTCAGACGTGAATCCTATCGGGAATTGCTTTATAACGATAATAATCTTAGCATAATTGTCAACCAACAATCAATGTTAATCCTTACATTCTTACTTCAAACGGGCATTGACCATCCCTACTGCCGTCATGAAAGAGTAAATAATTGTCGGACCAACAAATTTAAATCCATCCTTCCGCATTTGCTTGGCTATTTCTTCCGAAGCCGGCGTTTTAGGAGCTAATTCAACATCGGTAGTTAACCCCAAGTCTTGAGGCTGATCATCAACAAAGCGCCACACATAATTATCAAACGTCTTTCCCGTTTTCCGTAATTTTAAAATCACTTGTGCATTATTAATTACCGCTAATATTTTAAGACGATTACGAATAATAGTTTCATCCTCGCATAATCGATTAATATCTTCATCGGTAAATGATGCCACTTTTTCAATATTAAAGTTATCGAATGCCTGATTAAATGCTTCCCGTCGCCGCCAGATTGTCTGCCAAGTTAAACCAGCCTGAAATAATTCTAAAGATAACATTGCAAATAACTGCTGGTCATTATGAACTGGAAATCCCCAGTAGTGATCATAATAGTCTTGCATTTCTGGTGTCGCATTTGCCCATTGTGGTCGTTTAAGTGTCATTATCAGTACCTCTTTTTTGTTTTTAAAATAAATAGGGAGCAGAAATTTTCTCCTCCCTATTTATATACGAATTTTTGGTTATTTTGTACTTTTTTCCTTATTAGTATTTTTTAGCATAAATGCTAGTATGAGACCAATCAATTCAGTGATGATCATGCCAATAAATACTAAATGATAGCCGTGAAGGGAAGCGACTTGCGCCGAACTCCCCCGCTGAAGCGCATTTGTAGTAGCAACTGTTAAGATCAGTGTTGAAATAGTAACACCCGCGGACCCGAGAACTTGCCGGACTGTTGTAATTACAGCTGTTCCGTGGGGCACTAATTTATCAGGTAAGGCATTTGCTCCCAGTGTGACGGCCGGCATCATTACAAAGGCATTTCCACCTTCAATCACCATTGCGCAAAGGATCATTCCCAACAAGCTGAGGTGATTAAGGACGATTAATCCAGCAACCCAGCCAATGATAATCATAAACATTCCTACCAGCATTGTCGGTTTAAACCCAATTTTATCAGCTAACTTTCCTGACAAAGGATTCAGGATACTAAGAAAAGCAGCGCCAGGCACTAGGGCCATTCCAGAAACAAATGGACTAACTTTTAATAATCCCTGATAATAAAGGGGGAAAATAATTGTCGTTACAATTAAGGCAATATATGAAATCGACGTTAAAAGAATTGCTAAATCATAATTAAAAGTCTTCAATACCCGTAATTCCAATAGCGGGTGCTTGAGGTGAAGCTGCCGAATGCAGAACCAGGTAACCGCAATAAGACTAATGATAAAGATCCCTGCATTTATTCCCCATGCAGGATTCTTTTTTCCGGTTTGGTCAACAACGTACATAATCCCAATTAACCCAATTAGTAAGATTACTGATAGCCAATCAAGGTTCGTTTCATGTCGTTCCATTACATCTTGGATCAGTCCGCTAGCAGCCATTAAAATAATTGCCGAAATAACAAGCATAAAGAGGATAAAAAGGCTCTTCCAGCTAAAAAACTTTAGAACAATTCCTGAAACAATCGGTCCACAGGCAAGGGCGGATCCCATTACCAAACCAGCAATTCCCATTGTTGATCCCCGCTCTTCTTTAGGCGTAATCTCAAGCAAAACAGTTTGGTATGATGGGAATAAAACTCCGACAGCAAATGCTTCCATGGCTCGTCCAATCATCATAAACCAGAAGCCATTAATTCCCCAAGACGCGGGGGTTAAAACAATCATCAAGGATCCAATATCAAATAGTCCCAGTGCTCCAATGAACATTGTCTTAAAACTCATATTATTGAGCATCCACGGGCTAATTGGCATGCTGACACACATTACGAGCATAAAACCAGTCGTCAGCCATTGAACGGTTGATGCTGAAATCCCAAAAGCGTTCATTAAAGTTGGATAGGCAGTTGACAACGATGATTGACTAATCGACATCGTAAAGGTACCAACTAGTAAAGTAAAAATAAACCAAAAGCGACTATAACTTTTTCCATTGCGTGCGATACTTTGATCCATATCATTCTCTCCTTCTTTAGAATAATTATTATCTGACCGTTAATTATTATATGTTTTGAATTAGTGAATGTAAATGTTATAATGTCAATAGATTATAATTATTTTAAGAAAGGGGACGACATTATGGCAGAAGCAGAATTTGATCGAGCTCTTGACCATCTCCGTGAAAACAAGGTTCGTCTTACTCCCCAACGGAAAACTATCTTAAATTACTTAATCAATCATCATACTCATCCAAGTGTCGAAATGATTTATGATGACCTTAAAGACACAGTTGACAATATCAGTATGGCAACTGTTTACAATACTCTAAAACTCTTCGTTGATTATAATCTCGTAATTGAGCTAAAAAATGGAGACGGCAGTACCCACTTTGATTATTTCGGCCACCCGCATTATCATGTCGTCTGCGATAATTGTGGTAAGATTTCTGATGTTTTTGATGAACATTTTACTGCAATCACGAAAGAATTAACGGTTATGACTCATGAAAAGACTGGCTATCTAGTTACAGGAAATAACATCGAAGTCCATGGCATTTGTCCCGAGTGTCAACGTAAATTACATTTGAATCGTTAGTAAAAAGAGGCTGAGAAAAAACTTTTGTTTTTTCAACAGCCTTTTTTATACGAATCTTGTTACGATATCGTGGAAATTAACTTTTTATGCTTTCTTTTGTGTTAACGAAGCAACGGCAAGAATTGCAAACCAAGCTAAAGTTAGTATAAGCGCAATTAAAGTTTGTTTCTCCATACATAAAACAATTAGCACAATAAAAAGAAAAACTAAAATAACATAGTCAGTAAAAGGTGCGCCTGGCATCTTAAAAGTCCTTGATTGCGGATGCTGACGAATATATTTTAAATGTGCCAAGATGATAGCAGCCCATACAAAGAGAAAACTCGTGGTAGCAATACTGGAAACAAAAGTAAAAACTCCTTCTGGCATTACTAAGTTTAAGATAGCGGCAATTCCAATAACGACTGCAGAAATAATAACCGCTGTTGCAGGCACCGACCGCTTAGATAAGCGACTAATCTTACGGATAACAGGCCGATGAGCAGTAGAGGTTAACTCAGCTAGCATCCGACCAGTTGTATATAGAGAACTATTACAAGCAGAAGCCGCAGCAGTAATTACTACAAAATTAACGATACTAGCAGCCCCCGGAAGACCGATGTCGCGAAAAACAAGGACAAACGGACTATTGCTTGGTGAAAGTTTACTCCACGGATAAATGCACATAATGACAGCCAAAGCACCGATATAAAAGAGCATAATTCGAACAGGAATACCATTAATTGCCTTAGGAATAACAACTTTAGGATTCTCTGCCTCAGCCGCTGTCACCCCTACCATTTCAATTCCAACAAAGGCAAATACAACCATTTGAAAAGAAAGCATGAAGCCCTTTGTCCCGGTAGCAAAAAAGCCCCCATCATTAACTAAATTAGCAGGAGTAGCGAGATAGCCGCTTACCGAATGAAAATGAAGTAAAACTAAAATGACACCAACGGCAATTAAAATAACAATTGCCAAAATTTTAATAAGGGCAAACCAAAATTCGAGTTCACCAAACGTACTAACAGTCATTAGATTTAATCCCAATAAAATTAGGAGAGTTATTAATCCAGGTAACCATTGGGGAACTTGAGGAAACCATAGTTGAAAATATAAGCCAATGGCGGTAACTTCGGCCATTGCCAATGCTAGCCAACACACCCAATAAGCCCAGCCCATTACAAAACTCACGCGATTACCAAGATAATCACGAATCGCATCCATAAACGAATGATAATGTAAGTCGGAAAGAAGCAACTCTCCCAGGGCCCGCATAATTCCAAAACAAATAATCCCAGTAATTAAATATGCTAAAAGGATTGCTGGACCAGCAGCGTGAATTGCCTTCCCCGATCCAAGAAATAATCCTGTCCCAATCGTTCCGCCAAGCGCCATTAATTGAATATGACGGCTTTTAAGCTTACGTGTAAATTCTTGTTTTTCTGCCATGATCCTCTCTCTTTCTCAATAATTGAAGTTTTATTAATCCTAGTTAGGTTTACTAGTCATTACTAAAAAAATCAACTATGATATATAACATTGAAAACCTATTGTATACCATTTTTCGTAGAAGGAGAAATTACATTGTACGCATTAGTTCACTGGATCCCATTTTTTATTTATTTTTTTGCAGGATCTGTCCTCGTTACCCATAATCACCTTTGGAAAAAATTTCCTAACTTCAGCCAGCATATTACAATTGCAACCTTTTTTATCTATTTAACTGCTATCGACTGGCTTTGTCTAACCCCTTCAATATTTAATTTTAGTTCTGCTAACAAACTTTTATTTTATTTTCACGGCGTACCATTTAATATCATCCCCCTCCAAGGACTCAGCCAAGAATTTTTCTTAAATATTGTGATGACCTTACCACTAGGAGTTTATCTTTATTTAATTAATCACCAAATGCCCTTCAGTCGTGCTATTCTCTACGGCTTTTTCTTCAGCTTATTTATCGAGTGTAACCAATTTGTTTGCGACCTTCTTTTCCATATTGGAAGGGTTGCCGATGTCGATGATTTGATTAGCAATACCATCGGAACTACAATTGGTTTTGCAGTAATGATCATACTTGATCAAACGATTTTTCATCAAGTTATTAAACAATTTATGCTAGTAGTTGGAAAATCTGATAAACTGAATAACTGAGGTGGTAAAAGATGATTACAAATGAACAAAGAGCGCATGATATTGCTCTTACCTTACTACAATCCCGAGCAAAAGATCTAAAGCCAATCGAAGCATATCATGAATATGTCAATTCATTATTACCAATCTTAAAGGAGATTGATAAGGATTTTCCCAACGGTATTAAAGAGCACCTTTAATTTCCCGGGAAATTACGACAAAAGGAGCTGTGACATAAGTTAGGTCACTTCCACAAAATACGAACAGCGCAGTACAACAATGGCCTTCAGCGTTCGACTTTGCCGGACGCTGAAGGCCTATTGTTGCTTGCGGGGGCTCCCAGAGGCTAGCTTCGCATCGAAAAACGAAGTCACAAGTGACTTCTGTCTCGCTCCCTTTTCCTACGATTAGTCAAGAAAAATATTTAGAAAAGAAGAGTATACTAAACCAACCCGGTTCTTCTTCAAAAATCGAGAATTAGTGGTATATTAAAATTGTGAGGTGGTTATGCCTTCACAGGGACTATTGAGTCCGTATACCGATAGTGGTATTTTTCATGGTGCTTAATCATGGATAAGAGACATTTCAGAGTTTTATTCATACAAGCTACCATGGCGACCTTGTTCAGTTTTGGATGAGGTCGTTTTTCTTTTAAACGATAGTAATAGTCAACGATATGATTAGAATTAGCGTGTTGTTGGCGGATCATATTACCTACAGTAAAATATAAGAGCTTACGGGCAATCGGGTTTCCACGCTTATTAATGTGGTCTTGACCTAAATAGGTTCCAGATTGGTAACGACGAATATCAATTCCGACAAAGGCATTAAGCTGATTGGCATTGTCAAAGCGACTAATGTCGCCCAATTCTCCCATTAACTGAGCCGCAGTTTGTTTCCCAATTCCCGGAAAAGAGCAGTATAGGATATACTCTGGTAAGTGCTGGGCAATAGATTCCATCCGCTTGATAACCTCTTCCCTTTTACGGGTTAAGGCAATTAATTGGCGAGCATAGTAGCGAACTTCATCAACCTGAATGGCATCACCAGAAACAGCCGGATATGATTTTTGGGCGAGATCGATTAATCGATCGGCATACTTATAAGCTTTCATCTTAGATATTCGTTTATCTGTAGATGCCATTAGAATATTCTTTAATTTAACTCTCGAATAAGGCCTAACTAGTGCTGGATGAGAAAAAAGCTCCACGATATTCAACGCTAATTTAGATGTTCTATTTACAAATAATTGCTTAAGTTCTGGAAAAACTTGTTCAAGTGCAGTATGAAGATGATTTAGACGATAGTTCCAATCAGCATTGAGCTGATTATAGAACCGACTAAGCTCATGTAACTGAAGATGGTCTTTTTTCCAAGGAACTGTTAATCGAAAAGCATTTTCCTGGACAGTGAGCGCAATCCGATGAGCGTCTTTCTGATCGGTCTTAACTCGTCGTAGACTCTTGGACTTTAAATGAAGTTCTAGTGGATTAAGACGGCAAAAGCGGAGACCATTGGTCTCACAGAAATGTTCAATTACTCGCGAATAAATTCCAGTCGCTTCAAAGTAGATAATTGACTTCTGAGCTTTCTTAATCATATCTCGTAGAGCATTAAACCCCACTTTCGTTTGTACTAAAGAAAACTCCTTTAAACAGTGTTTCCCTCGATACCAGACACAGTAGCTTTTCCCCATTGAAACATCCAAGGCAAATATATCAGCCATAAAAAAACTTCCTTTCTATAAATAGAGCTAGACATAACCGCTATCCTAGATTTGTACTTTATTTCCTAAATACTTGAACTCGTAGTTCCACAACCTAAAAGCAAAATATCAAATCAAAGATAGCGGAGATCATTTTATAATACGGACTCGAAGTCCCTGGGAGCATGATCGATCTTAGCTCTATCTTCAGAATAACAAAAAAGTCCAGGACAATAATTATTTTTATCCTGAACTAATCTTAGGTTGTTTACTATTTCATCCTATATGTATTATACTACCTTGTTGAGATTTCCTTTCTTCTTGTTTTATTAACCCATTTGAACTATGATATTAATAATTTTATTTTTAGGGAGGTTTTTCAATGTTTGAAGAAACTAAAAAGGGCTTTGACTGGTTTAGCCTAATTGTTGGGGTCTTATTTATCATTGCCGGAATTGCATCATTCACGCGGCCAGATAAAACCCTTCACTTCTTAGCCATTGTTGCCGGAATTACTTTTATTTTCCGCGGAATTTATGAATTATGGTTCCGTCAACGAATCGGTCGAATCTTAGGAGAATCCTCAGGTTGGTTAATTTTTTCTGCAATTTTAGATATCATTTTAGGAATTATTTTTCTTTTCCAACCAAGCTTTGGGGTACTCTTCATTGCTATCATCTTCGCTATCTGGTTTATCCTTGATTCTATCACTGAGTTGATCAGTGCGAAGTTTTTCAAGGAATTTCATCGTGGATACTACTGGTTCATTGTAATTCTAGCAATTTTGAGTTTGGTATTAGGAGTTATTCTTTTATTTAGCCCATTACTTTCCGCTATTACAGTGGTATGGTTAGTTTCAACATTCTTGATTGTGTTCGGAATCATGAAACTTATTCAAGCATTTTAACGTATACCTTATATTAAAAGAGATCAGCAAAACTGATCTCTTTTAATTTTACGAATATTTTGAATTATAAGCCTTGTTCCGTCATCAAATATTAGGTGATGAGCATGGTAATCAATTCGTTTTAATTTTCCCGTGTATTCTTCATAAAAACCTGTCTTACCATTAAAGAATTCAACTTTTATTAACGGATGTGATCGGCCCCGTTCAATCATGGCAAGTTGGACTCTAATTCGATGCCTCATCTCAGCTGTGGGATAAGTCTTATGACCATACTTTTCCCCTACCTTTGCTAATAATTGATGGTAGCCGGTCAAGGCCGCAAAAGGAGAAAACTGAGCAGCGCGATCTTCGGTGGTCATTGGCGTATGAGCTTGAGAAACATGCCGAGGGGTGTTGATAATATCACGATACTTTGAGGTATCACTAAACAAGCTTTTTTCTATTTTCAGCAAATCTTCATTTTCCATTATGCTTGGTGCCCTCCAATCTGATTATTTCTTTCCAAAAGAGTAGCACCTTTTTTCAAATCCGCTGCTCGAATAATGGCGTTTTTACCGTACTCATTTTGCAAATCAAGGACAAGTCTTTGTAGTTTTTGATCCTTTTCTTGAACTTCGGAACGATTCTTATGTTTTTTCATTGAGTCCGTAAATAAATCTAACTGCTCATTATAATTCGCCAATCTGGCAAGCCGTGGTGAGAGAAGGTGGTTCGCTATTACCGTAATTTTACGAGCTGTCAATCGCCGGTCAAGGCCAGAATCACATAACTTCATAAATGCCTCCATCAATTCTGTACCAGATGAAGTCGGTAAGGAAAGATTAGCTTTTCCATGCATTGGCTTTGGCGCCTGGCGTCCATAGAAGTCTGTCACTAATGGTCCTTGGTAATCCTCCGATATATTAGAAACATCATAGGCGACCCTTAAAGCTACTTGATCAGTTACTAAGTTTTGCTTGGTTAACTGGAGAGCCAATGAATTAACCATCTCTTGAATCACTAACCGGATTTCTGTAAAGTTATAAGGTCGAGGCAACACCTGCCCAGAATACACCCCATGATCTGATGAATGATAATTTTTGATATCTTTAATGGTGGCTGACTCATATCCCCACGCATGGTCAATAATGATTTCCGCATTTTTTCCAAATTCGCGGTATAATACTTCTTCATTCATTGGATCAGATAACTTTCCCAAAGAACAACGAGCAATATCTCCCATTGTATGAAGACCTAGCTTTTTTAGTCGTCGCGCATACCCAGGACCAATTCGCCAAAAGTCTGTTAGTGGCTGGTGCGCCCAAAGGTAACGGCGAAAAGTATGTTCATTCATCTGTGCAATCCGGACCCCGTCTTCATCCCCTGGAATCCGTTTAGCTACTATATCCATCGCTACTTTCGCTAAGAAAAGATTGGTCCCAATTCCTGCAGTTGCAGTAATTTGTGTCTCTGCTTTAATTGTTTGGATGATTTCCTTAGCTAAAGAACGGGCGCTAACATGGTACTTATTAAGATAATCGGTAATATCCATCATTACCTCATCAATAGAATAAACGTGGATCTTTTCTGGTGGTAAATAGCGTAAATAAATTTCATAGATGGCGGCACTTTTTTCAAGATAAAAATTCATTCGTGGGCGCGCAATCCTATAACCAATTTTAAGTTCCGGTGATTTTAATAGTTCATCCCGGTAAATTGAAACAACTGGTGATAATCGCTGGTGAGACATTTCTCTGGCACGACGATTATTCAAGTATGCTACTCGTTGTTCCACCTCATACAATCGCGGGCGACCAGAAACACCAAAATTTTTCAAAGCTGGTGAAACGGCGAGACAAATAGTCTTACTAGTTCGCGATTCATCGGCAACTACGAGGTTAGCGTTTAAGGGATCTAGCCCACACTCAGTACATTCGACCGAGGCATAGAATGATTTTAAATCGATTGCCATATATGTTCGCCCCATCATGAGAATACCTCCAGCACTTCAGTAAATATTATTATATCTTCAATCAAACATATGTTCAAGAAACAGTTAAAAATAAGGAGGCTAGAAAAACTCAGCCTCCTTATTTAACTTAATTTAATTATTCAATATCAATATGATTTTCATCGTCATCAGTCTCATCCTTCTTAGGAAGAGTAATTGTCAAAACACCATTCTTGTATTGAGCTTTGATATCCTTCTTATTTACATCTGGTAAACGATATTGCCGACTCATTTGGCCATACCGACGTTCAGAATGCAGAACATTGCCATCCTTATCACCATCATCATCAAAGGTATCCCGATGACCAGTAACTGTCAAAATATCATTGGCATAATTAATGTGAATATCCTTCTTATCAAATCCAGGCATGTCAATCTTTACGGTATAATTTTTGTCATCTTCTGTAACATCTGTCTTCATGTGATCAGCAACCGGAGTTAGGTTAGAGAAGAAATCATCGTTCATCCAGTTACGCATGTTCATCAAACTATCGAATAAATTATTACGGTTTTGTAATTCATTAGCCATAAAGAATGCTTCCTTTCCTTCTTATTCATTGTCTATGTTAAACGCTTTCAGCTAAAATGCAACTAATATGCTAGGGACCATTGACTAAAAAGAATATAATAGAAGTAGGAAAATAGAAAGGAGCCGCGCAAGATGAAAAAAGTCACAATCAATGATGTTTCAATGCCCGCAATTGGAATCGGAACATGGAATATGGGAAATTCTCTCGTCAATCGGTCCACAGAAATTAAAGCCATTCAAACTGCAATTGACGTTGGCGCACAAGCTATTGATACTGCGGAAATGTATGGCGATGGTCGTTCTGAAGCACTTGTCGCTGAGGCCATCAAACCATATAGTCGGGAAAAGCTATTCTTAATTGATAAAGTTCTTCCTTCAAGTGCCAGCAAGACAAAACTTGAGCATAGTTTAGACCAAAGTTTAGCTGCCGTAGGAACAGACTATTTTGACCTTTACCTTTTACACTGGCGGGGTGGGATTCCGTTAGCAGAAACAGTCAACGAATTAGAGAGAGTTAAAAAGGCAGGAAAGATTAAAGCATGGGGAGTCTCAAACTTCGATGTCAGTGATCTTGAAGAATTATGGCGCCTTAAAAATGGCACTGATTGCGTTGCCAACGAAGATCTCTATAATCTCGATAGTCGCGGAATTGAATTTGACCTCCTTCCCTTAATGAAACAGCATCAGCTTCCATTAATAGCCTACTCTCCCCTTGCACAGGGTGACAGTCTATCTGGAAAGTTAACCGAGAATCCGCTACTAAAAGAAATTGCCGCAAACCACCATATGACCGTTAGTCAGATCATGCTTGCATGGGTCTTAAGAATTGGAAATATCCTTGCTATTCCAAAGAGCAGCAGCCCAAAACATGCTGAAGAAAATGTTGCAGCTGGTAACATTGAACTAAGTGATGATGAGTTACTTGCTTTACAAAAAGAGTTCCCATCACCAAATAAAAAAGTACCCCTCGCAGTAATTTAAGAGTTACAATGTGACATAATAAAGCTAAAAATCGAACTACAATTTTGCATTTCACAAAGTTGCAGTTCGATTTTTCATATATGAGGAAAACTAATAATTAATTTTCTTGATTAGCCTTTACCGGGTGATAGCGATGAAGACGTTGAGATCCTACATCGATTTCTGCTGGATTACCTTTGTGGCCCGGCTTAATCTCAACAAGGCCTAACTTAATAGCCCCCACAGGACAAACAAGTGCACACAGTTGACAACCGACACACTTACTCTTATCAAAAACTGGTTGCCGTTTTTCATCATCCCAAGTTAATGCTTGGTGAGCACCATCTTGACATGAGATAAAGCAACGTCCACAACCGATACACTTATCCCAATCAATCTTAGGGTAAACCTTGTAATTTCGGTCAAGCTGATTAGTAGGAATAATATTCTTATTAGCTAAGCCGACAAGATCTTGAAGGTGGTCTACATGCTGTTCTTCCATGTAATGCATTAAACCATTAGTAAGGTCATCAATGATCCGATAACCATATTCCATGATCGCAGTTGTAACTTGGAGAGTAGTAGCACCCAAAAGAATAAATTCAGCAGCATCTTCCCAGGTTTCAATTCCCCCAATTCCAGAAATCGGTAGTTGTTCAAGGCCGGCTGCTGACCGTAATTGTTGTAAGAAACGTAAAGCAATTGGCTTAACAGCTTTCCCAGATAATCCAGAAACAGAAGATTTACCATCAATATTTGGTAAACCAACTTTCTTCTTCAGATCAACATCAACAATTGATTTAACAGTATTGATTGCGGAGAAGCCATCTGCCCCTCCTTCTAGACATGCCTTAACAATCGGAACCATCGTCGTAATATTTGGTGTCATCTTCGCAAGAACTGGAAGGCTAGTCCCGCGTTTAACGGCTTCACAATTCTTCTTACATAATTCTGGATTAGTTCCCACATCTGAACCCATGGTATGAGAAGTCATCTGTGGACAAGAGAAGTTTAATTCAATCATATCAGCCCCTGCCTCAGTTACTAACTTAGCCAGGTTGGTCCAATCTTCCAATGTCTCACCCATAATTGAAGCAATCAAGACTTTATTGGGATATTCCTCTTTTAACCGTCGCATATCAGCCAAGTCCTGCTCCAAGGGGTGTTCTGATAATTGTTCCATATTCTTAAAGGCAACAAAATGCATGTCTTCCTTGGCTAATTCGTCGAACCGAGGAGAAACTTCATCAATCTTAAAGTGTGTTGGTGATAAAGTCTTATATACGATACCGCCCCAACCAGCGTCATATGCATTCTTACACATTTCGTAACAGTTCCCAACAGGTGAGGACGACAAGCAAAATGGATTTTCAAAATGAACGCCTAAAAAGTCTACAGATAAATTTTTTTTAATCATTTTCTTGTCCTCCTAACAACCGGTCTATTTCTTCTGCTACTTCTTTTCCTTTCTGTACTGCTACCACAACGGTTTTATCTCCGGCAACAATATCACCAGTCGCAAAAACTTTGGGATCTTTTGTCCGGAATCGTGGTTCACGGAATGGAATTTCATTATGCTGTAAGTCAATGTCTAGTCCTTCTGCATTCGCTTTTTGACCAACTGCTAAAATAATCTTATCAGCAGTAATAGTTAATTCACTCTTAATCTTCCGGTGAGTAAAGGTAGCACGATTCTGATGAACTTCTTTTGGAACGTAACCATCAACAATTGTTACACCAGCTTCTTGAGCACCGGCAAGTTCCTTTTTAGAAGCTTTGAATTCATCAAACTGCTCATAAACAACATCGGTAACATAAGGAACATTAAGCTTCTTTAAGGTTGTTACAACATCCATTGCAACATCCCCACCACCAATAACAAGGACATTTTGCGGAAGATCTTCTAAATTACCCTTACTTTCTTTTGCCCGGGCTAGGAATGAGATTGCTGATTCAGTACAGATATTGTGTTCAAACATTGGAAGCATCTTTGCTTCACTTGTCCCAATAGCAACAATTACTGCATTGTAACGAGCTTTAAGGTCATCCATTGAAATATCTTTTCCGACAGTTGTGTTATAGATAATGTGCGCACCAAGGTCGACAATTCGTTGAACTTCATAATCCACAATTTCTTCCGGCAACCGATACTCAGGAATGCCGTAGGTCAAGTAACCGCCAGCCTTAGCAGCTTTTTCATAGATATCAACTGCATAGCCCTTTTCACGAAGAGTCGTGGCTGCCTGTAAACCTGATGGGCCACTACCAATGATGGCAATACTCATTCCGTTTGGCTTACCAGCTTTAAGAATCTTCATATTCATCTTTCGCTCCATATCAGTGACATACCGTTGAATCCCACCGATATCAATTGGTCCGTCGATTTTAGCCCGGGTACATGCCTTTTCACAGTAACGCTCAGTTGGACAAACACGCGCACAGATTGATCCTAACGCATTGTTTTCCCGAATCGTTTCAGCTGCCCCTTTAACATTACGAAAAAGAACACTTCGAATAAATTTTGCTGGATTAGTATGTGCTGGGCAAGCTTGTGAACATGGTGCATCATGACATAATAAACATCGTGCAGCTTCCTGCATTACGGTTGTCATCGTGTAACCTTTCGACTCTGTTTCATACTTTGAAGTCATTAGACACCCTCCTCTAAGTTGTGACTCTTTGACAATTTTGTGATAAACGTAACTTTATATATAAATAATATTATATAAACGCTTTCGATATAAGTAGGCGATCCCCTTAATATATTGCATCGTTTATTCTTAAAGTTGATATCTTCGTATATACAATATGAATATTTTTATTTAACATCTACAACAGTTTTTGTATCAAAAATCACAAAAAGAGTCTTATTACTTAATGAAAAATCAAATTCCTTGTACAATTATTACAGAGACATGGTTTGGTTAAATTGAAAGAAGGATTAACATGAAATTTATTTCTTGGAGTGTCAATGGCTTGAAGTCAGCCATTAATCATGGATTTGTCGAAGATTTTAAACGCCAAGATGCTGACTTCTTCTGTCTACAATGCACACGATTGGATAAAGGCGAAGAACCGATTCAAATTCCTGATTATTACCAATACTGGAATTATGCAGAAAAGAAGGGTTATTCTGGTACCGCCATTTTCACTAAATATAAGCCAGAAAACGTTATATATGGAATGAATAATTCAATTTTTGATAAAGGACTAATCACGCTCGAATATCCAAACTTCTATTTGATTGATGTATACGTCCCAGTTTCAGGTGAAAAGCTGCAACATCTTGATTATCGTCTCGACTGGGATCGCGCTTTCCTTGATTATGTTACTAATTTGCAAAGTAGTAAGCCAGTAATCATTGGCGGTGATATGAGCGTTGCCTATCAACCAATTGACCTAGCAGAGCCAACAGAAGATCATCATAAAGCCGGCTTTACAAAACAAGAACGAGCTGATTTTGGTAAATTACTTAATGCTGGCTTGACGGATACTTTCCGTTATCTCCACCCTAATTTGCATGGTGCATATACCTGATGGAATTATCGTTATGACGCACGGGAACGAAATGTAGGTTGGCGTCTCAACTACTTCTTAGTTTCTGATGTATGGAAAGGACGAATTGAAGAAGCCAAGATTCTTTCAGATGTCAAAGGTTCAAGTCACTGTCCAATTGAACTTGTTGCTAATGTTGAAGTATAAGAAAAACGAGCTAAATTTTATAATAGTTAAACGAAAAGAGGTTGGAAAAACTAAAATTTTTCTAACCTCTTTTATCGTATGTTTGAAATTTGTTGATTATCTATTTTATTAAATCTTGTTTTAGTACCAACCGTGTGATTGCCAGAATGATTGAGCAGCACTCCATGAACCGTAACGGCTAGCTACATATTGATCAGCTACTCGTTCTTGGTTAGCTTCTGAGTAGTCACCATTTAAGTATGATGCTGACAATTGGTACTTACCAATATATTGACCATTCCGTGCACTGTAGCTACCACCTGATTCGCGAGCTGCGATCCAAGCCTTAGCAGCAGCATCATTTCCAGCTACATTTGAGTTATAGCCAGTTGATGCTTGAGCACTAGATTGTTGTACATTTTGTGTTTGTGGAGTTTGTACTTGTTGTTGAGCAACTGGTGCTTCTTGGTTTGATTGTACTTGTTGGTTTTGTTGTGCTTGATTTTCATCAGGTGTAGCTTGTGGTGCAACATTTGCGGCTGGTAAAGTAGCAACTTCTTCTTGAGTAGCTGGTGCAACTTCACCATCATCCTTGATCACTAATTGTTGACCAACGTAAATCAAGTCCTTATCAACAATATTATTGTTGTTTGCTAATGTATCTACAAAAGTTAGATCGTGACCTAATTTGTAAGAAATCCCAGAAAGGGTGTCACCTGCTTGCACCGTGTAAATACTGTCGGCGTTTGCAGTCGTTGCAGTAGCTACTGTTCCTAATGCAACTGCACCAGTAATCGCTGCTGTAATCTTGGCTACTTTCTTAGATAACTTCATTATAAATTCAATCCGTCCTTTTCTCTTAATTAATCAAATAACTCATTTCAACGATAACTACTATACAGGATTAGGGTTACGAGCGGGTTACTAGGACTTATCAAATTTCGTTATTTCTGTAATTTTTTGTAACAAACGTTCGCTGATTTTTTTATAGTCGCTTAAACGTTGATTTAATCGCTTTTAAGTAACTTGTAAAATTATAACTAGAATTATCTCATGTAAAAATTATTCAAAAAAACTGCTCATTTTTTCTTGACGACACAAAAATCGCCCTGTAACGGACTGTTTGTTACAGGGCGATGACAAAATTGTCTTAATCGTAATCTTAATTATTCATCAAAACATCAAGCAATTCTTGAGCTGATTCTTTCAAAGCATCCTTTGACTTGTCATTACCAAGGTGAGTAAAGATTTCTCCAACGTATACATCTTGGTCAAATAGCTTTGTAAAGACCTTGTCAATAATCGGCTTAGTTAATTCTGGTTCTTGAACTGGGCCAAATGGGTTAGCAAAGAATGTCTTGCTCATTCCAACTTCATCAGTTGTTCCAAGGGCCTTCCGTTGTCCAGCAATAAATACTTTTTCGGCCTCTTCCTCTGTATCAAAACGATGAATACCAACTTCATCACTGTAATTGTTAGCGTATAGCCACATATCAATATGGTGATGTTTGATTACATTTTCGTAAGTATCAGCAGGAATAATAACCCGGGCATTCTTCTGTTCAGGATTAAGGTAAACACCACGGTCCATGTTATTGAAGGCCACGGCACTACTCAAATCATCAAGACGAACAAAGGCACCAGTTTCTGTTCCTTGAGCATATACCCCTGGTTCACCATCAGTAAGGGTAAAGCTTCCCATGTCATCAAAGATTGTCTCCATGCTGACAATCTTATCGTCAGCTAATTCTTGTAATGCTTCAATTGATTCTGACTTTCCGGCACCTGAATCACCGAAGAAAACAACATTCTTTTCTTTACCATTAGTAAATTTAATCTTCAACATGGACCCGTGAATTGGCAGGCGACCATTGTAAATTTGATGAAGGTTATGGAGCGTCAAGCACATCTTCTTCATGTAACCAAAGTAAGTAGTCTTATCTGTGTAAGGTACTTCACCAACCCACAAATCATTCTTTTCGTCACGATAGTAATGAGAAACCATGCCTTCTGTTTCTTTTAGACCGAAAAGAAGAATCATATCAGGTTTTTGCCCCTTAATCTCATCAGGGGATGCAATTTCAAATAAGTTTGAAAGAGCGATTCCGTTTACCAAGTAATCAACATTGAAGTAAATAAAGGCTAAACTTTCACCAATCTTTGCTGGGTAACAATACCACTTACCACGTTCACCACGAAAACGTTCGATTGGGTTATCTTTTACTTCAGAAAAGACCCCTTCCCGTTTGTTACTCTTAGTATGCATCATCATTGGTGGACGAAGCATCACGGTATTAATAAAATCAATATCCTTTAATTCTTCATAACCAGCTGGAATTTTCCAATCTTGTTGTTGAACTAAAATTGTTGCGTTAGTTGCCGCATTAACTTGTCGATAAGTCCGGTTTTCAAAACCTTGGAGCTTTTCTTCGAGGATCCGGTATGCTTTACGCACTAAGTCGTTGAATTGGGTATCAATAGTCCGGAACTCGTTACCGATAATCTTATTATCACTAAGATTAATTACCGATACCCGTAATAGTGAACGATAGTATGAGTATAATTCTTCAACACTCTCAAGAATATCTTTAGGGTCATATTCATCAAATGCACTATCATCCTCAAAAAGAACTTTCTTTAAGATATCAACAAACTTGTTAACAGTGGCATTATCAAAAGCATCATCATCATTATCAGGGTTACGTGAAGCTAAATATAAACGGACAATTTCCTTTACTTCATCACTATTAATTAATGAAGTAATATCAGTAAAGTAATTTTGACTATAGTTTAACGTTGCAACACCGCGGTCAGGATTTACATATAATGATTTTGTATCAATAATCTTACTCTCTTTTGACATGGATCTCATCCTTTCATCACTTGAATAACTCTATTATAATATATTTTTTAAGATTAGGATGAAAATAATATTAACTTTTTTTCATTTTACAAAAAAATAGGAAACCATCCCCTTATTGAGACAATTTCCTACTTTAACAATTAATTATTAAATTTTAGTACCAACCGTGTGATTGCCAGAATGATTGAGCAGCACTCCATGAACCGTAACGGTTAGCTACGTATTGATCAGCTACTCGTTCTTGGTTAGCTTCTGAGTAGTCACCATTTAAGTATGATGCTGATAATTGGTACTTACCAACGTATTGACCGTTACGAGCACTGTAGCTACCACCAGATTCACGAGCTGCGATCCAAGCCTTAGCAGCCGCATCATTACCACTAACATTTGAGCTGTAGTTTGAACTAGTAGCTTGTGCTTGTACTGGTGCACTGTAGCTTTGTTGTGCAGCAGCTGAAACAGTTGATTGTTGTGGAGATACTGATTGTACTGGAGCCTGTGATTGAGCAGGAGCAGAAACCGGTGCAGCTGATGATTGTACTTGGCTTGTTGCTACAGGAGCCTGACTAGCAACCACCGGAGCTTGGCTAGGTTGTTGACTTTCAACACTAGCTGATGCTGGAGCTTGAGATGCTTCAGGTAAAGTAGCAGCTTGTTGAGCAGTTGCTTGGGTTACTTCACCGTCATCTTTAATTACTAACTTTTGACCAACATAAATTAAGTTCTTATTGGCAATTTGATTAGTTGAAGCTAAAGAGTCAACATAAGTTAAGTCATGGCCTAACTTATAGGAAATACTTGATAAGGTATCACCACTTTGCACCGTGTAAACAGAATCAGCATTAGCAGTAGTTGCAGTAGCGAATGTTCCCAAGGCAACAGCACCTGCAACGGCAGCAGTGATTTTCGCGATGTTTTTAGTTAACTTCATAAAGAAAAATCCCATCCTTTTCATAAAATACTTTTTTATTAATTAGTTATTTATTAGTTTAATTTAGTTTAAGTTGTTGAGTCCTCATATCTCTCAACACCTATTACTATACTCCCCCAAAATTACATGCGGATTACTCCGAAATATCAATTCAGTTGATTTTCGTAATACTTTGTAATAAAAATTTTAATAGTCTGTCAAGCAAATCAACCTCGGCCACGTCCTGATAGTAACTTAGGTTTGGCTAACTTTTCCCCAGAATTAGCCAAAATTTGTAACATAATAATAAATAAGTCGCTGAATTTTTCTTATAAAGAAGAATTTCAACGACTTATTTTTCGTTATTAATGTTTAATTGTAACATTGCTGTAATTAACTTTAGCCCTATTCAGCAGTCATTATTTGTTTTAGCCAACGCTCACTACTAGCTAATTCTTTTAATGGATGGATATCTTCGCTAATTGGGAGTGGTTCGCCGGCTTTTACTTTAAAAGGTGCTCCAGTGACCATTTCTGAATCCCGATATTGGGTAAGAGTGGCAGAAGTTTCCTTACCAAAACCATCAACCATTGCGGTTAACTGCTGCGTTCCGCTTAAAGCAATTGTGGGGGTCCACTGAGTATTTTGACCATCCAGAAAACTATAAAGATCGACAGTAGCTTTAGTTTGAACTTGACTCGCTACTTCAAACTGCAGCGTTGAACCATGGGCTTGGTATGCATGGATTGTCCGATAGATATTTTTACTAGTTGAGCGATTTGCCTGCCGGTACGTAACGTGCGCGTTAGCTCCAACTAAAATCTCCGTTCCTTCATATGATGGTAATAACGTATCATTAACCATCCGTTCTTCAATTACCGCATTCACCTCCGCACTGATGACAATAATATTATGGGTGTTTGCAGAGTTAAGATGGGGACTAAAGACAATTGGACGCTCCTGAGTAATTTGTGGACGCAAATATATAAACTGTCCACAGTCAATATTTGCAAGATGCATGGCCGCTAACTGGTTATCCTGCCAAAAGATGGCCTTCTCCATTAAATTTTCTTGTAATAGTGTTGAGTATTCATTAACCGCTTGTTCAAGAGGCATCGCAGTTAGGCTATCTTCCTGTAAAGAAAGCCAACCCCTACTTACACCAGTTGTTCTCTTTTGCCAGTGATCTATCCATTCTTCTTGACCAGGTAAAGTCGGAAACCGTGATTGCAGTATAACTGCTAGTTGACGTTTTTTCTCTAACCATGCTGGCTCTTTCTTCCAAATTTTTGCCATCATTTTCTCCTCTAATGAACAAGCTTATCCCAAATAACCACTTTCCCCGTTTGAAGAGATTGCGGAACATCAATAATTCGTTGGTTAGAACTCCCTCTAAACTGAAGGGTAAGATCCTTTTTAGCCAGCAAGAATCGACCATCGACTAGAATATCGAGGTAGTGTAGAAGTTCAAGTTTATCGCTCGACTCCTTCATTAATTCTTCCCAAGTATAACCAGACCAAGACCAAATATCCTTTTCGTGACCGAATTCTTTCCGAACCCGTTTAACTAACTTCAGACAAACCTGAGTATTAAGGAATGGTTCGCCACCCAATAAAGTCAATCCTTGAACATAACTCTGCGAAAGGTCTTCGATAATCTGGTCTTCTAAATCCTGGGTATATGGCTGTCCATAATGAAAATTCTGCGCCGCCTTGTTATAGCATTCGGGGCAGTTAAAAAGGCATCCACTAACATATAAACTACACCGGACCCCTTCCCCGTCAACAAAATTGAAGGGCTTATAGTCTGCAATATATTGTAATGAATGATCTTTTGCTAACCACTCTTGCAACTTAGGATTGCGGGGTAATCGTGTTTCTGCCATTTCTTTTTCCTCCTATATAATAAAAGGCCGGTAGCTTTACGGGCAACTGGCCTTTTGATAATTAATTAAATTTGATCACCAATAATATGAGCATGAGCCTTATTATCCATTTGCCGCTGTTGTTCAAATTCAGCTGCATTCTTGATCATTCCAGCATTCATATGTTTAACTCGGTGAATAATTTCCTCATGCCGTCCATGAACCATTGGCCGCTGCTGAGGGTTACCAAGATAACCACATGTCCGCTTAACAACGTCACAGGTTGCTGGGTCATGGTTCCCGCACTGCGGACACTTAAAGCCGCGAGCAGTTGCTTCAAATTCACCTTTGAAGCCACACTTAAAGCACTGATCAATTGAAGTATTTGTTCCCAGATAACCGACATGATCATATGCCCAGTCCCAAACTGCTTCTAAAGCTTTTGGATTTTGGCGTAAGTTGGGATATTCGCAATAATGAATAAAACCACCAGCCGCATACTTAGGAAAAGCCTCTTCAAATGATAGCTTTTCAAATGGTGTCGGATGTTTACGAACATCATAGTGGAAACTATTTGTGTAGTATTCCTTATCCGTTACATCTTCAACCCGACCAAACTTCTTCAAATCATCTTGGCAGAATGTATCTGTTAACGATTCAGCAGGGGTGGAATAAAGACTAAAGTGATATCCTTCTTCTTTTTCCCATTCAGCGCATAAATCATGCATTGCCTTAGTAATTGCAATTGCAAAGTCATGTGCTTCTTTATTATGCTCCCAATTTGACCCATAGAAAGTCGTACATACTTCATATAAACCAATATAACCTAGTGAAACGGTCGCCCGACTATTCTTAAAGACTTCATCGACACTATCAGTCTTCTTTAGCCGTTTACCAAATGCACCATACATATAAAGAAGGGGAGCATTTTCTGGCTTGGCTTCTTTAGTACGCTTAATCCGGTAATCCAAGGCAATCTTACAAATATTCATCTTCTCTTGAAAAATTTCCCAGAATAATTGCTTATCGCCATGAGCCTCCAAGGCAATCCGTGGCAAGTTGACTGTCACTACCCCTAAATTCATCCGTCCCGAGTTTACTTCTTTACCAGTTTCTGGATCTGTCCATCCCTGTAAGAACGAACGGCAACCCATTGGTGTCTTAAAGCTCCCCGTTAGTTCCTTAATCTTGTCATACATCAAAAGATCTGGATACATCCGCTTTGTTGAACATTCAAGCGCTAGTTGCTTGATATCATAATTAGGATCTTTAGGGTCAAGATTTAAGCCTCGTTTAATAGTAAAAGTTAATTTAGGAAAAATAGCTGTACGATGTTCCTTACCAAGACCCTTAATCCGGATCTTCAAAATGGCTTTTTGGATCTCCCGGGCAATCCAGCTTGTCCCTAAGCCAAAGTTAATGGTCGTAAATGGAGTTTGACCTTGGCTAGAATAAAGGGTATTAATCTCATATTCTAAAGCCTGCATTGCATCGTAAATATCCTTTTTTGTCTTTTTACGAGCAAATTCTTCTCGTTTCTCTGGTACTATCCACTCTTCGGCATCCTTCATATGCTTTTCGTAATTTAGCTTTGCATATGGTTCTAATAATTGATCAATCCGATTAGCAGAACATCCCCCATATTGCAGAGACGCCACGTTAGCAATAATCTGCGACATCTGCGCGGTTGCTGTTTGAATCGAGCGTGGTGAAGAAACCCAAGCATTACCAATCTTAAATCCATGCTTAAACATCTCATCAAAGTCAATTAAACAACAGTTAGTTTCAGGTGTTACCGGTGAATAGTCAAGGTCATGCCAGTGAATATCACCACGAAGATGCGCCTTAGCTACAATACCAGGAAGCATCCGTAACCCCAATGCACGGCTCACGACTCCGGCTTCAAGGTCCCGTTGAGTATTAAAAACATGGCTATCTTTATTAGCATTTTCGTGAACAATCCGTGAGTTTCGGTCGAAAAGCTGCTCTAACTTATTTTGGGGATTAGTAGCTTCGGTAAATGCTTCTTCATCATGTTGGCGATAATCACGGTAAACTTTTGCCAATTCTTCATGATTAGCATTAACCAGTCCTTGAACAAAGAGATCGGCAATCTTTTTAGTAGTGACAGTTGTTTGATTAAGCAAGGCATCTAATAAGGTAACATAAACACTTTGGCTAGTCTGCTCATCAGCATTGAGCGCATTTAAAATAAGGTTAATCTTATAGGAATAGAATGGTGTTACTGTTCCATCACGTTTAACTACTTGAACACTTGTTAAACTTTGAAGATCCTTCTTATCAATTATTTGCACTTTCATTTTTATTTCCCCTCTCGTAATTAACGTTATCTATCATAGCTCAAAATACAACTTATAGGAAGTATTGACATTCGAAACACTATATGTTGTGGTCAAATTATTTATTTAAATATTCTGTTTATATTCTATTCTGATCTACCAGGAATAAAATGAGGATACAAGCAACGACGCTATTTTGAGATTATTGTGAGACCTTTTAAATCATTTATTTTTAAATTCCTATTATCACTAAATAGAATTTTTTATCCCGAAAAGCTTGAATTTGAAAACGCTAAACCTAACTTAATAATCTTAATCAATATACTTAAGATTATTAGTTATTAAAAAATAACTTACGAGCATATAGCACGATTTGCTAGACTAATCCTTGTGTAATTTTTAGGATAAAAGGAGTTTTTATATTTATGGAAAATGCTTTACAAGCTCGTAAGCAAGTAGCGCATCCAGGATTGATGATGGTTAGTATGCTACTAGGAGCTTTTGTCGGAATGTTTAGTGAAACTTCATTAAACATTGCATTGCCAAAATTGATGGCTGCTTTTCAAGTAAGTACGTCAACAATTCAATGGTTAGTCACTGGATATATGTTAATTATTGGGATTATCTTGCCACTGTCCAGTATTATTACTAAATGGTTTACGACCCGCCAAGTCATTATTTTTGCATTAATTGACTTCATGGTTGGGGCTTGTATTTCTGCCTTAGCGCATAATTTTACTATTTTGTTGATTGGACGAATGATTCAAGGGATCGGAACAGGTTTAATTCTTCCATTAATGTTTGCAGTGGTAATGCAAATCTTCCCACCTAAACAAATTGGAGCAGTTCTAGGAATGTGTGCCCTCGTGATTATGTTTGCCCCTGCAATCGGTCCTACTTTAACCGGGCTAATTCTTGCTAAATTATCATGGCAATGGATCTTCTGGTTATTTATTCCGTTTTTATTTATTGCCTTGATCTTTGCTATCACTCCATTAGAAAATGTTGGTGAAATTACTAAGCCGCATGTTGATGTGCTCTCAATTATTGAATCGGCAGTAGGTTGTTCAGGGCTCGTTATTGGTGCTAGTTTGGCTAGTGAAGATGGTTGGACTTCACCTACAGTTCTCAGTGCGTTAATAATCGGAATTATTGTCTTAATCTTTTACACCCATCGCCAACTTCATCTGGAAGAACCAATTTTAAATCTTCATATCTTTAAGTATGCGGCTTTCACAATTGGTTCTTCAATCGTGATGCTTGACTTTGGAATTATTCTTTCTACGATGTATCTTTTACCGTTATTCTATCAACGAGGGCTCTTAGTTTCCGTTGCCCTTACTGGACTAGTAATGCTCCCTGGTGGAATTATTAATGCAGCCACTTCTGCAGTTGCAGGTCGCCTTTACGATAGTATTGGGGCTAAACGTCCTGTTTTAATTGGTTTTGTCCTTGCTTTATTTGGCGCTTTGATGTTGGCCTTCACTACATCACATAGTGCACTTCTTTATGTAATCTGTGCCCATATCATTTTAATGATTGGTTGTCCTCTAGCAATGTCTCCTGCACAAACTAGTGCTCTAAGTACGCTTTCTGGATTAGAATCTGGTGACGGCAGTACCATCATGAATACAATGCAACAGGTTATCGGTGCGCTTGCAACAGCCTTAGCTACTGGTTGCTTGGCTTGGGGTAGTTCTTCTATTAGTGGATCCGAAGCTATTCGCTTTACCAATGGTTTCCACTACGGCATTTACTTTGCAATTATCTTAATTGTGGTGGCACTGCTCTTATCATTCAAAATTAAAGATCAGAAAAACTAAATAAATCCTCACTACTCATGCAGGTAGTGGGGATTTTTTTACTCTTTAACAATTTTATACGGCAAGTAATGGCGGCGATGGTTAGTCAGATAACTATCCATTAACTGTTGGTAAAATTGTGGATTCACGCTTGATTGTATACTTAAAAGATCAAATTTTTCATTATCCTTTTCAACGGTATAAAGACCCGTTTTGCCAAAACCATTTTTGGCGTAGAAACGATGCCGTCTGAGTCGCTGTTCGTTATTGGGTGCTTGAGGATCTGGGCGTTCAGCGCTAAGGGTAATCTGCTTTCCAGCATACCGTTCTTTGATCGCGGTTAGCGTCGCACTACCCAAGCCCTGTCCATGATAGTGAGGATCAATTGCCAGAAAGAAAATATAGGCGATGCGCTTGTTGTAGACTGTGTAGAAAAAGCCAACCCATTTTCCCTCTTCATTATAAATGCTACAAAATTCTGCTTTTCCTGCTTTAGCACGCATTTTAAGTAAAGATAATGGTAAAAGTTCATTTTGTGGAAATACGGTATTATAAACCCGCTTGATATTTTTGAAATCATTTGAATTTGTAGATATTTGACGAACTTTAATCATTTAAAAATCCCTCCATCTATGTAATAGTACCTAGAAAAAACTTACCAGACAAGAAAAAAGAGACTAGCTTTAATTTTAATTAAGCTTCAATGAAATCTTGCTCTTTCGCATGTATGTTTTTACAGCAAAACATACCTCTTAAAATTAAGTGGTCTATTTTTGAAAACTGGGGTGATAATTTCATTTTGTTCTGCCATAAATTAAAAATCTCCTTACTGATGATAGTCTGTAAGCAGTCCGTATCCACACGTCTAGCCATCAAAAACTTAGTCTCCTATACTAAAAGCAATCTTAGTACAGGAGGCTTTTTCTATGGAAGGAAAACACGATATTGTAGCACCAATTTTTAAGACCAAGAATTCAGTAGTTAATAAGGAAGAATTTATTCCTCGACCCGCCGCAAAACTACAAGCTGATAACATTGAATTAACGATCTTTAAGGGAGCTAATCCCAGTCTTGCGACTGATATAGCTAAAGTGGTTATTCGTTATGCTCATTAATTGGTAGGCACCGGAGCATGTTTACCTTGTTTGTGGTAAGACAGATCTCCGTAAAGGAATTGACGGTTTAGCGATGGTAGTTGCGGAAAACTTTGGATTGGATTTATATAATAATTCGCTCTTTTTATTTTGTGGTAGTCGCAATGATCGGTTCAAAGCCCTTTATTGGGATGATGAAGGTTTCATTCTGCTATATAAAAGATATGAAAATGGTAGTTTAAGATGGCCTAAGAACAAAAGTGAAGTTAAAGAACTAAAACCAGAGCAACTAAATGCCTTATTTACAGGTCTATCCCCATTTCCCGAGCGACGTATTCATACAATCAAACCAGGAAATCTATACTAAGCTCTTTTTAAACTGTTTTAGCTCTGATATAATAACAAAAGTTTATTAGATTGGAGGTGACGTACAATGGCTGAGTCATTAAAGAAAGAAAACGAAGCACTACGTGCGCAGTTGAAGAAAGCTCAAGAACAACTTGAACAACAAGCAATTACAATTAAGCAACTGCAGGAAATAATTTTTGGAAAAAAAACTGAAGTTTTAGAGCAGGTAGCTGATGGACAATTATCACTGTTTGATCCAGTTGATGATCTGAACTTGGATCAAGAGATTACTGAAGTAGTTAAAACAACAACGACTAAGATCGTACGTCATCGACCAGCGAAGAAACAGCTAACTCGTCAAGAGTTTTTAGACCAACTTCCTCAAGTCGAGGAAGTTGTTTCTTTAAAAACGACCACCTGTCCAGATTGTCAGCACAAAATGGCTCACATTGGAAAGAGGTTAGCACGACGGGAAGCTAGACTAAAAGAGCCTGAATTGTATTGTGCCAACTTATATGAGGAAAGCTATAAGTGTAAACACTGTAGTCAAGATGGAAATGATAAATTGGTAACTAGTAAGGCACCAATGGCTTTATTACCACATAGTTACTTTTCAAGCAGTATTATGGCATTTATCGCCTATTTAAAATTTAATCTGGCGTTGCCTTTCCATCGGCAAGAAAGCTTTGTACAAGGGTTGGGATTACCTGTTAGCGCCAAGCAAATGGCCTCGAATATTATTAAAGTTAGTCAAACGTACTTAGAGCCGTTGTATCAGTATTTAAGCAATACAGTTAGACAAGAACCAGTCATTCATATGGATGAAACACCTTTTAAAGTCGTTGATAGTCCTAAATCCCAAGACTATTTCTGGGTAACGCGGACAACGAAAGAGTTTGCCCAACATCCGATTGTAGTCTTTCATCACGCCAATACGCGTTCTGGTAGAATCATTGGACAAATAGTCGGTAATAATTATCCGGGTATTATCATGTGCGATGGGTAT